>NZ_JBBMEK010000009.1:0-28875 GCF_040096555.1 Coprococcus intestinihominis
TCTTGAGACGATGCTGGCACAGGAAGGATTGACCAAGAATCACTTTGAGAATCAATCAGGGGGAGAATAGCCATGAGTGAGATTAAATTGGAAGAGACACCGACATTGACATTTGAGCCTTTTAAGGAGGAACCGCAGCTGCCGGTTGAGGAGTCGCAGAAGCAGATGGCGGAAGCAGCGCCGGCTTTGGATGATAGTATGCTGAGTGATGAAGAGAAGCAGATGGTGAAGGATTTTGCTGCGCAGATTGATATTGCCAATTCAGCCCAGGTGCTGCAGTATGGTGCCGGTGCACAGCAGAAAGTAGCCAGTTTTTCAGAAAAGGCACTGGAGAATGTGAGGACGAAAGAACTTGGTGAAGTGGGTGATATGATTACAGGCGTTGTCACTGAATTGAAGAATTTTGATGCGGGTGAAGAAGAGAAAGGCCTTTTCGGATTCTTCAAGAAGAATGTGGACAAACTGACAACGATGAAGACAAAATACCAGAAGGCTGAGACAAATGTGAATCATATTGTGGAGGCCCTTGAGCAGCATCAGGTGACATTGATGAAAGATGTTGCAACGTTGGATCAGCTGTATGAGCTGAATAAGACATATTACAAGGAACTGACAATGTACATCCTTGCCGGCAAGCAGAAGCTGAATCAGGTCGAGAATGTAGATATTCCTGCACTGGCGGCGAAGGCACAGGTTTCAGGCCTTCCTGAGGATGCACAGGCAGTCAGTGATCTGACGGCGTTAGCGAACCGCTTTGAGAAGAAGCTGCATGATCTCGAATTAACAAGAACAATTGCCATGCAGATGGCGCCTCAGATCCGGCTTGTACAGAACAATGATACAATGATGTCTGATAAGATACAGTCGACCATTGTCAATACGATTCCGTTGTGGAAGAGTCAGATGGTGATTGCACTGGGGGTTGCACATTCTGAGCAGGCGGCTAAGGTTCAGCGGGAAGTGTCTGATTTCACTAATGAGATGCTGAAGAAGAACGCGGAGCGATTGAAGACAGTATCTGTGAATGTTGCAAAGGAATCCGAAAGAGGTATTGTTGACATAGAAACGTTACAGACGACAAATGAACAGCTGATCAGTACATTGGATGAAGTGCTTCAGATTCAGAAAGACGGCAGAGCAAAACGCCAGGCAGCTGAGGTTGAACTTCAGAAGATTGAGGGCGATTTAAAGGCGAAGTTGCTTTCCATGAGAAGTTCCGTGCAGGGATAGCAGATAGTGCGTTTCAGGCTTTCAGGTGATCGGCACAGTGTATAACAGGGCAGTTTTGGACATCAGAGCTGTCCTGTTCTGATAAAACCAGACAGACGTTATATGAGGCGAAGGGGGCTGTTATGACAGAAGAAGTATACAAAGAAGCGGCACAGAATGTGACAGCCTGGTACAGGCAGTATGGTCGTGATCTGCCATGGCGTCGGACAGGCAATCCATATCATATATGGATCAGTGAGATCATGTTGCAGCAGACGCAGGTGGATACAGTCAAGCCGTATTACGAACGTTTTATTGAAACGTTGCCGACGGTGGAAGACCTGGCCGGGGCAGATGAGCAGCGTGTTTTCAAATTGTGGGAAGGATTAGGCTATTACAGGCGGGCATCACATTTGAAGGAAGCTGCATCCATGATTGTGAATGAATATCATGGCCGTTTTCCTGAGACATATGAGGAACTGCTGAAGCTAAAGGGCGTCGGTATGTATACAGCAAGCGCCATTGCCAGTATTGCTTTTGGCATTCCGAAGGGCGTTGTGGACGGCAATACACTGAGAATTGTTGCCAGATTGTTTAACCGGGAGGACAACATAGCGCTTCAGAAGACGAAGAATGCTTTTGGGGAGATTATGGATGCCATGATCCGTTATGCGGAGCCCTCTGACTTTAATCAGGGGATGATGGATCTTGGTGCAATGATCTGTACCCCATCAAAGCCATCCTGTGATGAATGTCCGGTGGCTTCATTATGTCAGTCAAGAGAATGTCAGACAGTTCTGCGGCTTCCGGTCAACAATAAGGTTGTGAATAAAAGTATTCTGGAGTATATGACAGTTGTCATCAGAGATGGAGACCGGTATTTCATGGTACAGAATGAGCAGGGACTGCTGCAGCATTTGTATGGTTTTGCCCAGTATGGCTGTGATATGCCGTCAGAATTTGAGAAGGCCTTTTATGATGATTATGGCGTGAAGATACGGCTGACACAGTATATCAGTGATATTAAGCATGTCTTTACACACAGAGAATGGCGGATGCATGTATACGGCGGTGAAGTTGTCGATCCGGCCACAAGGCCTATGAGAGATTTTTACAAGCTTGAAGAAATTGAGCAGCTGCCGGTTTCAACGGCACATTTAAAAGTATTAAAAGCTTATTTGAAGGTACTGCAGTGATTGATTTTCTGAAGGAGCGATGCAATGAATATTCGTGAAGAGAGAGAAGCATGGGAAAGAGCGTATTTGAGTCCTTATGCATCCAGAAGCAGCGAAACACGCGGAAGAGACCGGGAAGAACAAAAGTGCGATATACGGCCTGAATATCAGAGGGACAGAGACAGAATCCTTCATTCCAAGGCTTTCAGACGGATGAAGCATAAGACACAGGTTTTTCTTGCCCCAAGGGGTGACCATTACAGAACAAGACTTACGCACACACTGGAGGTATCCCAGACTGCAAGAACGATAGCAAGGGCATTAAGACTCAATGAAGATTTGACGGAAGCGATTGCACTGGGGCACGATCTGGGGCATGCACCTTTTGGACATGCCGGTGAAGCGGTTCTGAATGAGATATGTCCGGAGGGATTTAAGCATTACATACAAAGTGTCCGTGTTGTAGAAGTTCTGGAGAAGAACGGACAGGGGCTGAACCTGACGAAAGAAGTCAGAGACGGTATGATGAATCATTCTACATCCAGAATGCCTAAAACGCTGGAGGGCAAGATTGTGAGACTGTCTGACAAGATTGCTTATATCAACCATGATATTGATGATGCGATCAGAGGAAGAATTATCACAGAGGAAGAGCTGCCGGACAGGTATACGGATGTTCTGGGACATGATTCAAAGGAACGACTGAATACATTGATCCACGATGTGATCGACAACAGTATGGATCAGCCGGATATTTTGATGTCATCGCATGTGGAAGAGGCGATGCTTGGCATGCGCCGATATATGTTCGACCATGTGTACACGAATCCAAAAGCTAAGAATCAGGAGACAAAAGCTCAGAATCTGCTGAGAGAATTATATGAATATTATATGAAATATACAGAACAGATGCCGGAGGAATACAGGCGATTGATTACAGACGGGCGATGCTCCAGGGAACGGGCTGTGTGTGATTATCTGTCGGGAATGACGGATCAGTATACAATTGAAACGTATGAGGAACTTTATATTCCGAAGGCATGGAAGATATACTAGAAGGATGTGACAGGTATGTATTATCCTGATGAAGTGATAGAAGAAGTCAGAAGCAGCAATAATATTGTGGATATTATCGGCGGTTATGTCAGACTTCAGAAAAAGGGCAGTTCCTATTTTGGCTTATGTCCGTTTCATAATGAGAAGTCACCGTCTTTTTCCGTCAGCCCGAATAAACAGATGTATTACTGTTTCGGATGCGGAGCGGGCGGCAACGTGTTTACTTTTATTATGGAATATGAGAATCAGACATTTCCGGAGGCTGTAAAAATACTGGCAGACCGGGCCGGAATTGCGCTTCCGGAGGCAGAGCTGACGGAAGAACAGAAAAGAGAAAGAAATAAACGTCAGCTGCTGCTGGAAATCAATAAGACAGCTGCCAATTATTTTTATTATCAGCTGAATGGGGATCAGGGACAGCAGGCGAGAGAATATCTTGAGAACAGAAGACTGTCAAAGGAGACACAGATTCATTTTGGATTGGGGTATGCCAGCAAGTACAGCAATGATCTCTATCTGTACCTAAAGAAAAAGGGCTATCAGGATCAGATTTTAAAGGAGACAGGGCTTCTTACTTATGATGAGAAAAGAGGCGCCCATGATAAATTCTGGAATCGTGTGATGTTTCCAATCATGGATGTGAATAATCGGGTCATTGGTTTTGGCGGTCGTGTTATGGGAGACGGAATGCCAAAGTATCTGAATTCACCGGAAACGATGCTCTTTGACAAAAGCAGGAATCTTTATGGACTTAATTATGCCAGAACATCAAGAAAGCCTTATATGATCATTTGTGAGGGATATATGGATGTTATCGCCATGCATCAGGCAGGTTTTACCAATGCCGTGGCTTCCTTGGGAACGGCATTTACAGCACAGCACAGCGTACTGCTTAAACGATATACACAAGAGGTACGTCTGGCCTATGACAGTGATGGTGCAGGGCAGAAAGCGGCACTCAGAGCCATTCCTATTCTGAAGTCTGCAGGTATCAATGTCCGGGTAATACACATGGATCCTTACAAAGACCCGGATGAATTCATCAAGAATCTTGGTACGGAAGCCTTTCAGGAGAGAATCGATGCGGCCGAGAGCAGTTTTATGTTTGAAATTTCTGTATTGGAGAAAAATTATAAACAATCAGATCCTGAAGGAAGAGCTTCCTTTATGAAGGCGATGGCTAGACGACTGCTTGAATTTCCGCAGGAACTGGAGAGAAATATTTATATTGATGCGATTGCCGGCCGTTATGGTATTGCTTCAGAAGAATTAAAACGCATGGTGAACAGTTTTGGTGCTTCCATGAGCAGGGAGCAGGTGGAGGCGGCCATTTATCAGCAGCAGGAACGGGAAGAAATGCCGGCAAAAAAGCGGGTTGAGAAGGAAGATAGTGTGCTGACAGCGCAGAAGTTTTTCCTGACATGGCTGATTGAAGAACCGTCGATTTATGATAAGACAAAGGACTATATCAATGAGGATGATTTTGTGGAACCATTATATCATCATGTGGCTGCACTTGTTTTTGAAGAACTGAGGGCAACGGGACAGGTGATGCCGGCCAGAATTCTGAATCAATTTGAGGATGTAGAGGAACAGAAGACAGCAGCGTCACTGTTTAATACAAGGCTTAAAACTGATGATGACCCTGCAGTCAGAGAGAAGGCGTTGAATGAAACCGTGAAGCGCATCAAGAAGAACAGTCTGGAATTGAAGAGCAGAAGTGTCAGAGAAATTGCAGATCTTCAGAAAATCATCAAAGAGAAAGCACAGCTTCAGAAACTGTATATTTCTCTTTAAAAATGGAAAACTACTAACAACTTGCCCGGAGGAAAACAAATGGACGAAAATATGGCGTTTTTTATGGATAAACTAAAAGAACTGGTTCCTTTTGCAAAAGAAAGGGAACAGGAGCTGACATCGGATATGATCAGTGATTTCTTTGGTCATATGCCGCTGACAGAAGAGCAAATGGAGAAGATTTATGATTATCTTGAATCAAACGGCATTTTTGTAGATCGAAGCAACGATGAACCGGATCGCAGAATGCTTGATGAGGCGGAAGAGGAGATTGATCCGAATGATATTTCAGTACCGGAGGGAATCGGAACGAATGATCCGGTCCGGATGTATCTCAAAGAGATTGGGAATATTCCACTTTTGACACCGGAAGAGGAAGTTGAACTTGCCAAAGAGATGAAAGAAGGCAGCAAGCAGGCGGCTAAGAAGATGGCAGAAGCTAATCTTCGCCTTGTCGTCAGCATTGCGAAGCGGTATGTAGGGCGCGGTATGCAGTTTCTGGATCTGATTCAGGAAGGCAATGTGGGCCTGATCAAAGCGATTGAGAAATATGATTATACTAAAGGCTATAAATTCAGCACATATGCGACTTGGTGGATTCGTCAGGCAATCACCCGGTCCATTGCAGATCAGGCAAGGACAATCCGTATTCCGGTGCATATGGTGGAGACAATGAACAAGCTCACAAAGGTCCAGCGTTCATTGACACAGGAACTGGGCAGAGAGCCGTCTGTGGAAGAAATTGCCGAGAATGTGCATATGGATGTAAACAGAGTACGGGAGATTTTGAAGCTGGCTCAGGAGACGGTTTCTCTGGAGACACCGGTCGGAAGCGAAGAAGAGAGCCATCTGGCTGATTTTATCGAAGATGATCATACGCCGCTGCCTTCGGATGAAGCCGCATTTGGACAGCTTAAGGATGATATCAGAAGTGTCCTTGACAAGTTAAATGAGCGTGAACAGAAAGTGCTGAGAATGCGTTTTGGTCTGGACGATGGCAAGGAACATACATTGGAAGAGGTTGGTCAGGAACTGCATGTTACCCGTGAACGTATCCGGCAGATAGAGGCGAAGGCCCTTCGCAAGCTGCGTCAGTCTGGTAAGTCTGCAGGCCTTGAGGGCTATTTGAATCAGTAGGCGGGGTGAACAGATGCAGTTATCAATACGAATGCAGGCCGTGGCTGATATGGTGACGCCTGGAGGAAGAATAGCGGATATTGGTACAGATCATGGCTATGTGCCAATCTATCTTGTTGAACAGAATAAAGCAGATCATGCGATTGCAATGGATGTGCGAAAGGGGCCATTGGCCAGGGCTGGTGAGAATATTGTCAGATTCGGGTGCAGCGACAGAATAGAAACACGTTTGTCGGACGGATTAGCTATGCTGAAACCGGGAGAGGCTGATACAGTGATTATTGCAGGAATGGGCGGATTGCTGACGATCCGTATCCTGGAAGCGGGGCTTAAGGTACTTCAGAGTGTCAGCGAATGTATCCTGCAGCCGCAGTCCGATCTGGACAAAGTCCGGCAGTTTCTGCATCAGCATGGTTTTCAGATCGTACAGGAAAAGATGCTGATCGATGAAGGCAAATATTACGTTGTGATGCGGGTGCTTCATGGTGAAGAGAGGATTTATACAGAGGCAGAAGATATCTATGGCAGATTTCTGATCAATGAAAAGCATCCGGTATTGAAAGAATACCTTGAGAAACAAAAAGCGGTCAAAGAGAAACTGCTGCTGGCGCTTAAGGACAAGACATCTGAGAAGAGTCATGAACGGCAGCAGGAACTTTTGCATGAGCTTCAGATCATAATTGAGACGATAACAAGGATGGTGGATGAAAATGCAGAGCAGAGACCTGATTAAGAAACTGGAAAAACTGGCACCGCCGGAATATGCGGAGAGTTGGGATAATCCCGGACTTCTTGTGGGGAATGCCGACAGAGAAGTCCATAAAGTATACATAGCGCTGGATGCTGATGGCGGAGCAGTTGAAAAAGCTGTACAGTGCGGCTGTGATATGATTCTGACACATCATCCGCTTCTGTTTTCAGCCATTAAATCTATCAGAGATGAAGATTTTATTGGTCACCGACTGATGATGATGATTGAAAACAAGATCAATTATTTCGCTATGCATACCAATTTTGATGTGGCAGTGATGGCAGATATTGCTGCAGACAGGCTAGGGTTGAAGAACCGAATGCCGCTGGCGATGGTCCGGGAGACGGAAAGCGGGTTAAAGGGCATTGGATCTTCGGGAACACTTGATGATGAGCTGACGCTGGCAGAACTGGCGGCGCTGGTCAGAAAAGCCTTTGATTTGCCGCAGGTAAGATGTTATGGAGATCCGGAGACGACAGTCAGAAAGATTTCCATGTGCCCGGGATCCGGAAAGGGGATGGATGCCGATGTCCTGAAGGCGGGCAGTCAGGTGTTTATTACAGGAGATGTGGATCATCATTACGGTATTGACTGTGTCGAGAAAGAAATTTGTGTGATTGATGCAGGGCATCATGGACTTGAACATATTTTTGTGCCGTATATGGAACAATGGCTGAAAGAAAATTGTCCGGAGATTCAGACAGTCACAGACGACAATCAGTCACCGTTTTTTGTCATATAGAGAGTGTTTGGTATATATGGGGGATGTGAGTATGTCAAAGATTCATTTAAAAACAGGCAAAGGCTACTTTACATATGAGGCCGGAACAACGCTGGAGGCTATTAGCAGGGATTTTCAGGAAGATTATCCGCATGATATTATCCTTGCCCGTGTGGACGGTAAGCTGGCAGAGCTGAATAGCTGCATGGACAGAGATGCAGAGATTGAATTTATCACAACAGGAGAAGCTGTCGGCAATGAAGTTTACCGGAGAACAGCCAGCATGATGATGCTGAAGGCATTCCAGGATGTACTGGGCAGAGATAATTTTGAACGTCTGACTGTACAGTATTCACTTGACAGAGGGTATTATTGTGAACTGGTGTCAGATACAGCGGTGACAGAGAGACTGTTGGACAAGGTGAAGACGCGTATGATGGAGATTCAGCAGGCAAAGATGCCGATCATCAAGAAATCTTTGCCGAAGCGGGAAGCAATTGAAATGTTCAGAGAACATAAAATGTACGACAAAGTGAATCTTTTTTACTATCGCCGCAGTTCCAGGGTCAATATTTATATGTTGGAGGATACTATTGATTATTTTTATGGATATATGGCATCCAATACAGCTTATATTCGCTATTTTGATCTGTATCTGTATGATGATGGATTTGTTCTGCAGATGCCGGAACCTTCAGCACCGGAAAAAGTGGATGCCTTTGAACCGCCTGAGAAATTATTCAATGTTTTGAAGCAGTCAACCCGGTGGGGAGAACTTTTGGGTGTGCGTACGGTAGCAGATATTAATAATGCACTGGCAGACGGCAGCTTTTCTGAACTTATGCTTGTTCAGGAGGCATTGCAGGAGAAGAAAATCGCAGAGATTGCAGAGAATATAATTGAGAGCGGCAAGCGGATCATTCTGATCGCCGGACCGTCGTCGTCGGGAAAGACAACATTTTCACACCGATTATCTATTCAGCTTCGGGTCCATGGCCTGAGACCGCATCCGATTCCTGTTGACAATTATTTCGTCAACAGAGAGGATACACCTCTTGATGCGTACGGCAAGCCGAATTTTGAATGTCTTGAAGCATTAGACATCAAAGAACTGAACAAGGATCTGCAGGGACTTCTGGCAGGAGAAGAAGTGGAACTTCCGATTTTCAACTTTGTATCCGGCAAACGGGAGATGAGTGGCGAGAAACTCCAGATTGGAGATAGGGATGTACTTGTGATAGAAGGTATTCATTCATTGAATGATGCCATGACCTATTCTATTGACAAGGAGAATAAATTCAAGATTTATATCAGTGCCCTGACCCAGTTGAACATTGATGAACATAATCGGATACCGACAACCGATGCAAGGCTTTTGCGGCGTATTGTTCGTGATGCGGCCAAACGCGGTACAAATGCGGCAAAGACGATTTCTATGTGGCAATCTGTCCGCCGGGGGGAAGATGAGAATATATTCCCTTATCAGGAGAACTGTGATGTCATGTTCAATTCCGTCCTGATCTATGAACTGGCTATTTTGAAACAGTATGCGGAACCGCTGCTTTTTTCCGTCAGGGAAGATCAGCCGGAGTACGAGACGGCCAAATACCTTATCAAGTTTCTGGGATATTTTCTTGGGTCGAGCAGTGAAAATGTTCCACAGAATTCCATACTTCGAGAGTTTATCGGCGGCAGCTGCTTTAATGTCGGATAATAAAACAGTTTACATTTGAAAATGAATGTGATATGATAAGGAACGTAAGTCTGTCGGATAATCGCGGCTGCAAGCGTCGAAAGACCGCAGGTGAGGAAAGTCCGAGCTTCTCAGGGCAGAGTGCCGGATAACGTCCGGTGGAGGCGACTCCAAGGCCAGTGCAACAGAAATAAACCGCCTGCTTCGTCAGGTAAGGGTGGAAAGGCGAGGTAAGAGCTCACCGCTCCTCTGGTAACAGAGGAGGCTCTGTAAACCCCACTCGGAAGCAAGACCGCATATAAGACGATACGTCGGCCCGGCGTGTTTTAGGGTAGGTCGCTCGATCCTGCTGGCAACAGCAGGGCTAGATAGATGATTATCGTTTCCGGTTTTCCGGATTCACATAACTCGGCTTACAGACAGGCTTACATCATAAGGATTCATAGAGGGAGCTGTCGCTTTTACTAACAGAGATTAGTGAAGCGTCGGCCCCCTTTTCTTTTCAGAGTATGTTAAGGTTTTTGTAAGGACTTAACGGCTGCGGCTGTGTTAGAATAAAAACAGCAAAAAAAGAGGAGAGAGACAATGGCTGAACAAATTGAAATACTGGTAGTAGATGACGATAAGGAAATTGCGAATCTTGTAGAGATCTATCTGTCAAGTACAGGCTATAAGATCCATAAAGCGTACAATGCAGTGGATGGTTTGGCGTTGCTGCAGAAATATGATATTAAACTAGCGATCATTGATGTCATGATGCCTCAGATTGACGGCATTGAGATGTGCCGTAGAATTCGTACATGCCGGAATATTCCGATTATTATATTAAGTGCCAAATCGGCAGATGTGGACAAGATTCTCGGCTTAAGTGTCGGAGCGGACGACTATATGATCAAACCTTTTAATCCGATGGAATTACTGGCCAGAGTGAAGTCTCAGCTGAGACGTTATCTGGAGCTGAATCCGGGAGTGGTGCCGGACAGCAATATGATCGAAGTGCAGGATGTGGTCATTGATACGAAGAAGCATCGGGTAACGGTGGATGGCCGGGATGTTGTACTGACTCCGATTGAATTTAATATTCTTCAATTGTTGGCAAGTCATCCGGGACGTGTTTTCAGTACAGATGAGATTTATGAAAATGTCTGGAATGAGAAGCTGTATGAAGCGAATAATACGGTGATGGTACATATGCGTCGGCTGAGGGAGAAGGTTGAGAAGAATCCGAGATCACCGCAGTTGATCAAGACAGTCTGGGGAGTGGGATACAAGATTGAAGGTTAAATTAACAGAAAGTTTTAGAATTCGCATTATGCTTTATACATGTATCAGTCTGCTGGCGGCCGTTTTGGTGGATATGGCAGTACTGTTGTTTTGTATTCGTTCGCGCATACTGGTCAGTGATTATGGATTGAATGAAAAAATAAATCTTCATGCACACAGCAGCAATTATATGATCAACAACCAGATTCACGCATCAACAAAGAGTATGCTCGGTGAATCGGATATTTTTTACAGGATATTTGGTGTGGGTATCAAGGTGCAGCTGATCATTGTACTGATCATACTGGCACTGATTATTTTTTTGATGGTATTTTTTCTTTTGACGCATCGTGTGATGGCATATATGATGAATATTCTGCAGGGAGCCTGCACAATGGCGGATGGAGATTTTTCTCATAGAATTGATGTGCGTTATCATGATGAATTTTCAAGCATCGCAGACAGCATCAACCGGATGGCGGATACTGTTGAGGCGATGAAGCAAAAAGAACAGGAAGCGGAGGAGACAAAGAATGAGCTGATCACGAATGTGGCCCATGATCTCCGAACGCCGCTGACATCTATTATCGGTTATATCGATATTGTCAACAATATGCCGGATCTTTCGGAAAAACAACGCTCAGAATACCTGAAGATTACATGGGAGAAGGCTCGAAAGCTTGAGAAACTGATTAATGAACTGTTCAGCTTCACAAAAATCAGTTATGGCGGTATGCCAATGCGTATGGAGAAGATTGATGTCATCAAATTGCTTGAACAGGAAGCGGACGAACTTTATCCCACATTCAAAGAGAACGAGCTGGAATGTCTGCTGGAGACAGATGCCGACAGTTGCATGATCATGGCAGACGGGGAACAGCTTGTGCGCGTATTTGATAATTTGTTGGGCAATGCCATCAAATACGGCCGATATGGCAAGATGATCCGAATTCGTACATTAACAGAGAATACACAGATCCAAATTCAGATTGTTAATTACGGCAGTGTGATCCCAGCTGAGAATCTGCCATTTCTCTTTGAGAAGTTTTACAAAGTAGATGCTTCCAGACAGCCTTCCAGTGAAGGCACAGGGTTGGGGCTTGCCATAGCAAAAAGTATTGTAGAGAGTCATGGAGGAAGTATTTCTGTCAGAAGTTCCTTTGAGGGAACAGTATTTGAGGTCGTACTTCCGACGGCAGGGGCGTATCAGAATGGGGTGGTGGCATGACAGGTGTACGAAACAGAATAGGTTTAGTTGTTGTTTTGCTTCTGATATTGATTCCGGCCGTTTATGTCCTGGCAGATGAGGCATATATAGATAGTGATCGATTCACAGTGAATACAGCGGAGATTGACGGGGATATTCAGTTTACGGATGTGACCGGATGCAGTGTTCGGATGCAGGTGACGAATCATGGTGATGACTTCGAGGGAACATTAAAGATCCTTCGTTATGAATGCACTGACGGCAGTTATGTGTCTGCTGTGGGAAGAACCGTGCATATCAAGAGCGGGGAAACCCAGGATATTTATCTCAAGCTTTCCAATATTGCTTATGACGGGACACCGTATCATGTCCCTTTGCGTGTAGATTTCCTGGATAAGGATGGACAACTGCTGTGTCAAAAGATTACGGATTTTCAGGTATCACCGGACATCACAACGAAAGTGGCAGCAGGTGTTTATACGGATGATGCACAGAAACTGGCTGTCATTGATCAATCCAGATTTAAGTATGAAACAACCAACATTTCCGGTGATATTACCATGAAGTCCAGACAGATGACAGACGAAGAACTGGCGAATATCAAGCAGCTGAATATCAATCTTCTGATTTTGGATAAAGTCGTGTCAGAAAGCACCTGGGAGAATGTTTCCGAATGGATTATGTGCGGCGGATATGCAATGATGGAAAAAGCGTGCTGTCAGAATATGATCCATAAGATGCCGGATGACAACGGTCTGGTGGATTGGGGCAAGGGTCGGATTCTTGTTTATGATGCATCTGAGTGGAATGGCATCATGTTTCTTAAATCTGTCAGAAATTTGTTTGGAACGGATGGCATCCATGCATTGATCGCGGGAGACTATAGCGGATATTACTGGAATGTCCAAACCATCCTTAATTATGATATTGCCAGTAAATTACCTCCGGTGACGATTTATTTCGTTATTTTGCTGATTTATATTTTATGTATAGGACCGGCGGTCTATATGATCCTGAAAAAAAGAGATAAGCGGGAATATATGTGGCTGTGGATTCCGTGTCTGGCGGTATTATTTTCGGTGATTGTATATAAAGCGGGCAGCAGTGTCCGTTATGCAGAACCGTTTATACGATATTATTCTGTTGTTGATATAACGGAGGAGGCAAACATTGAGCAGACAAAGCTTGTTCTGATCAGTCCGAATAAAGGTCGCTCTGTGTTTAGTATCGATAGCCAATATAATCTGAAGCTTCTGAATGATATGTATTTGCTGTATGATGATCAGAATGACAGGTTGACGGCGCTGAAAGAAAAATTCGGAGATGCAGAATATGACGTGGCCATGTCTGTTTCAGATACAAGGACAGATGTTATGGTAAACAGTGCGGCAACCTTTGATGAAGACCATTTTTCTAATGAGCGGATTCTGAATTCTGAGGGTGGAATAGATGTGGATGCGGCTTATTATCGAGGCGAATTGACTGGAACGGTGACGAATACAACACCGTGGAATATACATGATGCGTTTATTATTCATAAGGGGCTGCTGTTCCAGCTCGGTGATCTTGATGCCGGTCAGACAATCATCTTGGATCATCTGAAAGAAGCCCAGTTGGTAAAGAGCCAGAATGTTGTCTTAGATACCTGGGAGATGAAGAATGAAGGCAATACAGCTGCAGTTTCGGCAGTGATGAACGAGTTGATCGGCAATATTACATCTGCATCAAGCATGACGCTCGAGGATGATATTGTGGGCGGTTTTTCTATGGACTATGATATCGGTGTGCAGATCAGTGGAGATATCGCGTCCGTAGACGGCATAACACTGATCAAAGAGAAGACGGCGATAGCCGACAGCGGCAGCGGATGGGCAACACAGGCATTGATCGGACCGAAAGAACCGGAGAGTGAAGAGGAGCTTTATGCTTATGATACGGACAGTTATATGATTTATGGAACAGATATGCTGAATGTGTCTTATGTGGTTGAAAGGCTGTCCGGTGAACTGTATTTGAAGTGGCTGAATCCGGATGCAAGTATGAGCGTTTCGTTTTATAATCTTTCGACCGGGGTATATGATACAGTGTTTCGGGACAGTGACGAGATGGCAGAAGATGATCTGAAGAATTATATTGCAAAGGACGGTACGATCAAAGCGCATGTTCAGGTAGCAGATGCCAATGAAGATCATTATATGCCTGTATTTACCGTGTCAGGAGGCGAAGAGAATGATTGAGATCCGACATCTGTATAAAGCTTTTGACAATCATATGGTTCTCAGAAACCTGAATATGAAGATTAATGATGGCGCGGTGTATGGGTTTGTGGGATCGAACGGAGCCGGCAAGACAACAACCATGCGTATTATTGCCGGTTTGCTGAAGGCCGACAGCGGACAGATTCTGATCGATGGTGAAGATATCGGTGTCAGACATAAAGAGCTGATCGGCTATATGCCGGATTTCTTTGGTGTCTATGATAGGCTGAGAGTAAAAGAATATATGGCCTTTTTTGCCTCTATTTATGGTCTTGATAGGGAAGAAACAGAGAAGAAGATCAGGCAGCTTCTGGAACTTGTAAAGCTGACAGAGAAGAAAGAGGCATATGTAGACAGCCTTTCAAGAGGCATGAAGCAGCGTCTCTGTTTGGCAAGATGCATGATTCATGACCCGAAATTGCTGATTCTTGATGAACCGGTGTCAGGTCTTGATCCAAGAGCCCGTTATGAATTCAAAGAGATTATCAGACAATTGAGAAAAGAAGGCAGGACTATCATGATCAGTTCGCATATTCTTTCTGATCTTTCAGAAATGTGTACGGACATTTGTATTATTGATGAGGGAAGCTGTGTGATGGATGGCAGCGTGGATGAGATTGAGTATCATATGATCACGGCTTCTCCGCTTGTTATCCGTACAGCAGGGAGACAGGAAGATGCGATCCGTCTGATCAGACACAATGAAATGGTGGAGACGCTCTCTTATAATGAGAATGAGATTCAGGCAATTTTTAAGGGCGGACGGGAAGATGAGATTATGCTGCTGCATGAACTGATGGTAGCAGATATTCCGGTTTATTCCTTCGGCAGAGACAGAAGCAGTCTTGAGACGTTATTTATGCAGATTACGGACCGGGAGGTGAAAGAACATGCGCATGAATCCGGTCTATAAAAATGAACTGAAGATGTCGGCCAGATCAATGCAGCTTCCGGTGCTGGCTGTGATTTTTAACAGTATTCTGTCGGTTGTTGCTTTGATTGCTTTATATGGCATTCGACAGAACTATATCAACAGCGGCGGAAATCCGTATCATTCGATGATGATACTTTATGTTGTTGTCCTGACTATAGAAGTGGTTTTACTCTGTCTTTTTGTACCATCGGCAGCCGGTGGCAGCATTGCCGGTGAGCGGGAACGTCAGACCCTGGACATTCTGCTGTCATCAAGGATGACGGTAAGGGAGATTGTTACGGGCAAACTGCTGTCTTGTATCAGTATGGCAATGCTGCTTGTTGTGACAAGCATTCCAATTTTAGCGGTGACATCTATGTATGGCGGCATGCAGCTGGGATTACTTTATCAGTCAGCAGCCTATGTGGGATTTTTTATTCTGTTTGCCGGAAGTATCGGTGTTTTTTGCTCCTGCCGTTTCAAAAAGACAACTTATGCTTCTATATCGGCTTATGGTTTGCTGATTGTTTTGACAATAGGAACCGGTTTGCTGGTTCTTCTCCTTAATATGGTTTTCGGCGGCGGATTTGGGCAGTTTTCGGTGACAGCCTCTGTGTCGGATATTTCCTGTGCATACAGCAGCGAGGTAGATATGGGCACGGAGGTGTCTACAGTGCATGCAGTTGCCGGAATTATCTACCTCTGGCTGTTGAATCCGGCCATTACCTATGGTATGCTTATTTCTCATCAGATAGGAGAAATCGGCATAGTGGAGGAATTATTGCATCGAATGGGAGCGGCACAGGTGGTAGTTGAACACTGGCTTGCTGTCAGCGTATCTGTTCAGGCTGTTTTCATCATCATTATGACAGCTTTGTCGACAAAATACCTGGATCCTCAGAATGAACGCTTTAAAGCGGGCAATAAAATATTAAAAAAGCATAAATCTCAATAAAATCAGTTGCATTACCTTTACGAATCGTGTATAACAGATGAAAGGTATCTTTGGATATTCATTTGAGATAAAAGGAGTTTGGTAAAGTGACACAGGAAAGCTGGTTTCAGAGATTATGGCGTCTGATTACGCCGGAGCTGATATATCTTGCGATATGTTATATAGTTGATCTTGCGGCAGCTGCTTATTTGAGATTTTCAATGGGCGGAGAGTATTCATCAGGGAATTTTGAGAAATTTACGGTAGTTTTGTCTGATAAACTGATTCAGTATGCGGTATTGCTGCAGACTGTGGCAGCGTTTTTCAGTATATTGATCCTGCTTTGGATGTATTTTAAAGACTACAGAAAAAGACGCTTTGTCTTTGAAAGGAAGAGCACTGCATGGCCATGGTGGGGACTCTTGATCCCGATTGGTATACTCGTTTCTCTGACAGGCAATTTTCTGATCAATTTGACGAATCTGACAGAGTTATCTGAGAACTTCGAACAGTCCCAGAAGCTGCTGTTTTCAGGTCCTTTTGTGATACAGATTATTGGCATCGGCATGATCATTCCTATATGTGAGGAACTTATTTACCGCGGTCTGATCTTTATGCGGATGCGTCAGTATTGCAATGTGAATCTGGCCATTGGCCTGTCGGCACTTCTGTTTGCTGCCTTTCACGGCAATGTCGTTCAGGGAATTTATGGCTTTGCAACCGGTGTCTTATTTGCGTATGTGTATGAGAAATACGGTTCATTAAAGGCACCAGTGCTGGTTCATGTCTCAGCTAATCTCATGTCGCTGGGACTCTCGTATGTGAACCCTTCCTTTGCGGACAGAGGGAGAGTGTTTATAGTAGGAATTGCAGCAGCAGCGGTATGTCTTTTACTGTTATGGGCAGTGGACGGACACGTTGCAGCCAGGAGAATCTATCTGAATAATGCAGATGCAGCTGCCGGAGCGCAGGAAGATTAAGCAGGCGTATTAAAAACGGGAAATTTCAACAGGAAATTTCCCGCTTTTTTGAGGTATAAGTGCCTTTTGTCCATCTATCAGGGTCGTGATTCGTCAATGAATGATGATTGCCGTATATTTTTGAGTATGCTATACTTTTAATGTCAGGGAATGACTGAACATTTGAAAATGGCATTGACTTTTCAGACAAGATAGTGTAATATAAACATTAGTTCGAAGAACGGATGTTCACAAAACGCATGAAAGATGTGTGGTCATATATAATTAATCAGAGTTATTAAGGCCGGTTGGCTGTCAGAGAATAAAGGAGATTTTGGGATGGATAACAGTGAAAAGTTGAAAGCTTTGGATGCAGCAATTTCAAAGATTGAGAAGGATTTTGGCAAGGGTGCGATCATGAAGCTCGGGGACAAGAGCAAGAACATGGATGTGGAGACGGTTCCCACCGGTTCTTTGAGTCTGGATCTTGCGCTGGGGCTTGGCGGCCTTCCGAAGGGACGTGTTGTAGAAATCTACGGACCGGAATCTTCCGGTAAAACCACAGTGACATTACATATGGTTGCAGAAGTGCAGAAGCGAGGCGGTATTGCAGGATTTATCGATGCTGAACATGCCTTGGATCCCTCTTATGCCCGCAGGATTGGTGTAGATATTGACAATCTTTATATTTCACAGCCGGATAATGGCGAGCAGGCACTGGAGATCACTGAGATGATGGTTCGTTCCGGTGCTGTGGATATTATCGTTGTGGACTCTGTTGCGGCACTGGTTCCGAAGGCGGAGATTGATGGCGATATGGGCGATTCTCATGTGGGTCTTCAGGCAAGATTAATGTCCCAGGCGCTCAGAAAGCTGACAGCGATCATCAGTAAGTCCAATTGTATTGTTATTTTTATTAATCAGCTGCGTGAGAAGGTCGGCGTTATGTTTGGCAGTCCTGAGACGACAACCGGCGGCCGTGCACTGAAGTTCTATTCATCGATCCGAATGGATATCCGTCGTATTGAAGCGATTAAGCAGGGCGGAGAGATCGTCGGTAATCGTACACGTGTGAAGGTTGTGAAGAATAAAGTGGCACCGCCGTTTAAGGAAGCGGAATTTGATATTATGTTTGGTAAGGGCATATCAAGAGAAGGTGATATTCTTGATCTGGCAGCCAATACAGGGATTGTCAACAAGAGCGGCGCGTGGTATTCTTATAATGATGCCAAGATTGGCCAGGGTCGTGAGAATACGAAGAACTATTTCCGTGAGAATCCAGAGATTATGGAAGAAATCGAACATAAGGTTCGTGCGCACTTTGGTCTGGAGGCAGAAGAAAACGATGAAAATGTAGGCGGTCAGAGATCAGACAGTGTGAAAAAGGGTTCTGATGTGACTGCTTCTGAGACAGTGACGGAGAATGAATAAGAATAATGACAGTTACAGCGATTGAGTCTGTGACACGACATAAGATGCGGGTTTCCTTGGATGGGGAACCTGCATTTGTGTTCACGGACAAGGAGATAAGAGAGTGGAATCTGGAAGAAGAAATGGTGCTGGATGACTCGGAGGAACAGGCCCTTTTACAGTATGTCAGCCGTGAAGCGGCACGCACAGCGATGAATCTTCTTGTGAAGCGGGATTATGCTGAGGCAGAGCTTTATCGAAAGTTGAGAGATAAGGGATACAGTGAGTTTTTTGCAGGGAAAGGCATTGAGTACGTATTGGCCTATCATTATCTTGATGATGCACGTTATGCAAGACAGATGATCGGGAGTCGGAAGGACACGATGAGCCGGAAGATGATGGTGAGTAGGATGCGGCAGAAAGGACTTTCAGATGAAGTGATCCAGGAGGCAATGGAAGAGGCAGATTGGACAGATGAAATGGGGCTTACAAGAGAGATCCGAAGACGTTTTTCTTCAGCAGAGCAGATAGAATCGCTGACAGATAAGGACAGACAGAAGCTGATCCAGTCACTGATGCGCAAGGGATATGGGTACAGTGACATTCAACATGTGATCCGGCATTTAGATGAATTGGAGGAAGGTACAATATGGAATTGAGTATTCTTTTGGCAGAGCAGATTTTTTCGCTTCTGTTAATGGTATTGACAGGCTATGTGGTACGTAAGCTGAATGTTGTGCCGAAAAGCGGCAGAAAGGTTTTGGCTTCCATTGTTCTCTATGTGTCAGCGCCGTGTATCGTATTTGATTCTTTTCAGATTGAATATTCTTCAGAGAAACTTTTTGGCCTTGTGGTTGGATTTGCAGCAGCTTGCATTGCACTGGCGGTTTTTATATGGGCAGCTTCTGTGTGCAAGAAGATTTTTCATTTGTCAGCTTCAGAACAGACATCGGTTACTTATGCGAATACAGGCAATATGATCATTCCGTTGGTGAATAATATACTCGGTTCGGAATATGTGCTGTATACGAGCCCTTACAATTGTACCCAGACAGCTCTTCTCTGGATCCATGCCTATAATCTGATCACCGGGAATAAGAATGTTCAATTGAAGAAGATTTTGCTGAATCCCAATATCATAGCAATGGTAGCAGGCCTGATTTTCTTTTTACTGGGTATCCAGCTTCCGGGACCGCTGCACCATACAGTGACTCAGCTGGGCAGCCTGATCGGACCTTTAAGTATGCTGAATGTAGGGTTTATTATGGCTGAAGAGAATCTGCTGGATGTATTTAAAGGCAGGAAGATATGGCTGGTGACGATTCTGCGTCTGATCATTCTGCCGATGATCATGATCTTTTGCGTGCGCCTGACGGGGATAACATTCAGATTTCCCCAGACGAAAAGTGTATTGCTGATCTCACTGTTGGCAGCAGCAGCACCGACAGCTTCATCTATTGCACAGTTTGCAGAGATTGCGGACAATGATGCTGTTCCGGCAGGAAAGATCAATATACTGTCAACTTTGTGCTGTATCATTACAATGCCGGTGGTGATCATGATTTATCAAGTGCTGTGTTAATGTTTTAACCAAAGATAAATAGTCACAAAATTTTGACAATTCAAGGGGTTTTATGCATAGGATACTTGACATAAGTTCAAAAAAAGTATAAAATTTAAGTGTTGTATTCTAATACAATGAAATTAAATAAGGAGGTGCTCCTGTGCCAGTAATAGCTATTATTGTGCTTGTTCTTGGCATTCTCCTCATTTTAGCTGGACTTTATCTGATCAAAAGCAATAAAGATAAAGCTGAGAAGATTGGCAATGCAGAAGAAAAGGCCCGTAACATTATTGATGAGGCTTTGAAAGCTGCAGAGACCAAGAAAAGAGAAGGTTTGTTGGAACTTAAGGAAGAAACTTTAAGAAACAAGAACGAACTGGAGAGAGAGAGTAAGGAACGTCGCTCTGAACTGCAGAAGTTTGAGAAGCGTGTTCTTGCTAAGGAAGAAGCACTTGACAGAAAGGCAGATTCACTTGAGAAGAGGGAGAGTCAGCTGACTTCAAGAGAAGACAAGCTGAACAAACGTCAGGCTGAAGTGGATGCTCTGAGCGAAAAGAGAGTACAGGAACTTGAACGAATCTCAGGTTTGACCTCCGAACAGGCAAAAGATTATCTTCTGAAGACTGTGGAAGATGAAGTGAAACATGAAACAGCAATGTTAGTGAAGGAACTTGAAACCAGGGCAAAGGAAGAGGCAGGAAAGAAAGCCAAAGAGTATGTGGTTACCGCAATCCAGAAATGTGCAGCTGACCATGTTGCTGAGACAACGATTTCCGTTGTTCCGCTTCCGAATGACGAGATGAAGGGACGTATTATCGGTCGTGAAGGCCGTAATATCCGTACACTGGAGACGATGACAGGTGTTGATCTGATTATTGATGATACACCGGAAGCCGTTATTCTTTCCAGTTTTGACCCGATTCGTCGTGAAGTTGCCCGAATTGCCCTTGAGAAATTAATTGTCGATGGACGTATCCATCCGGCCAGAATCGAAGAAATGGTAGAGAAGGCGCAGAAGGAAGTCGAGACAATGATTCGCGAGGAAGGTGAAGCAGCAACACTGGAAGTTGGTGTACATGGCATTCATCCGGAACTTGTACGTCTCCTGGGTAAGATGAAGTTCAGAACAAGCTATGGTCAGAATGCGCTGAAGCATTCTATCGAAGTAGCTCAGTTATCAGGTTTACTGGCAGCTGAGATCGGCGTTGATGTTCGTATGGCGAAACGTGCGGGATTATTGCATGATATTGGCAAGTCTGTTGACCATGAGATGGAAGGATCTCATATCCAGATTGGCGTTGATTTATGTAAGAAGTACAAAGAGTCACCGATTGTTATTAATGCTGTTGAATCACATCATGGTGATGTTGAACCGACATCGTTGATCGCATGTATTGTACAGGCTGCAGATACTATTTCTGCTGCAAGACCTGGTGCAAGACGTGAAACACTTGAAACCTACACAAACAGATTGAATCAATTAGAAGATATTACCAACAACTTTAAGGGTGTTGAGAAATCTTTTGCAATTCAGGCAGGTAGAGAGATTCGTGTAATGGTAGTTCCAGAGCAGGTAAGTGATGCAGATATGATCTTACTTGCAAGAGATATTGCGAAGCAGATTGAAGCGGAGCTTGAATATCCGGGCCAGATTAAAGTAAATGTAATCAGAGAGTCAAGAGTAATGGAATATGCGAAATAACTTGCATTGAGTGAGTGTATATCCGACAAACGATTTGTTTATAAACTTTGATAGGGAATAATAGAGGCAGAATAGATCATTGATCAGGATTCTGCCTCTTTTTATGCGATAATCTTATGTATACTTGGGAAAATGTTAGTACTTTGCAGAAAAAGTGAAATGTGATATAGTGGTAGTATATGTTGAAAAGAAGAAAGGGTGTAAATATAATGAGTGAAACATGTAATGAATCAAGCTGCAGTTCATGTTCCGTAGAGGGATGTTCATCAAGAAAAGCAGCAGATATGAAGGAACCAGCCAATCAGTACAGTCATATTAAGCATGTGATCGGTGTTGTTAGCGGTAAAGGTGGTGTCGGCAAGTCACTGGTTACATCAGAACTGGCAGTGAAACTGCACAGACAGGGATATAAAGTCGGTGTTTTGGATGCGGATATTACAGGACCATCTATCCCGAAGGTATTTGGTATTCATGAGAAGGCTGTGGGTAATGATAAAGGTGTATTTCCTGCACAGACATCGGAAGGCATCAAGATTATTTCTGTCAATCTGATGTTGGACAATGAAGAAGATCCTGTTATTTGGAGAGGCCCTGTTATTGCAGGCGTGGTGAAACAGTTCTGGAATGAAGTTATCTGGGGAGATCTGGATTATCTTCTTGTTGATATGCCTCCAGGCACCGGGGATGTTCCTCTGACAGTTTTCCAGTCTCTGCCGGTGGATGGCGTTATCATTGTTACGTCTCCTCAGGAACTGGTAGAAATGATTGTCAAGAAAGCTTATAATATGGCGAAGATGATGAATGTACCGGTACTTGGTCTTGTTCAGAATATGAGTTACTTGCTTTGCCCAGATTGCGGCAGAATGATTTATATTTATGGTGAAGGCAAGGGAGAACAGACAGCTAAGGAACTTTCTATTCCATCTTATGCAAGTCTTCCAATCGATCCGTCCATTGCAGCTTTATGTGATGCCGGCAAGATTGAGGAATTCGATCATCCTTATCTGGATGCAATGGTGAAATACCTGTCATCTTTAAACTAATTCACACTAAAGGGAGAGAACATGTTTACTATCAGAGAATATGCCATGCCTGAGACACTGGACGAGGCCTATACAATACTGAAATCCAGAAAAGGCAATCAGATCCTTGGCGGATGTGCATGGTTACGATTAGGGAAAAAAAGAATTAATATCGCAGTTGATCTGACAAAATGTGGTCTTGATTACATTAGAGAAGATGACGAACAGATAGAGATTGGGGCCATGACTTCTTATCGCAGTGTGGAAACCTGTGATATTCTGAAGAAATATTTTAACGGTGTGATCGCCGACTCAGTTTCTTCTATTATCGGTACACAGTTTAGAAATACGGTGACAGTGGGCGGTTCTGTCTACGGCCGTTTTGGTTTTTCGGATTTTCTGACACCGCTTTTGGCGTTGGATACATCTGTCGTACTCTACAAGAGAGGAAGCGTTTCGCTGGAGACATTTATGACGATGCCTTATGAAAAGGAGATCATTGAGAAAATCGTGATCAAGAAAGACGGACGGAAGTCCTCTTATCAGATGTTTCGCAATTCCAGAGGGGATTTCCCTATTCTGAATCTTGCAGCCAGCAGGACAGAAGCAGGACAGTGGATTGTGACTGTGGGAGCCAGAGGACCGAAAGCCATCAGGGCGGAGAAGACAGCGGCTTTTCTGAGTGACAAATTGTCACAGAATGCATTGAAAGCGGAAGATGTTGAAGCTGTTATTCAAGAAGCAGGAGAAATCCTCGTCAGTGAAGTGACGTTTACAAGTAATATGCGGGCAAGCGCAGAGTACAGACGTATTCTTGGCAAAGTGCTCTTAGGTAAGGCAGTCAGGGAGGTGATGGCATGCTAGTTCATATTTTTATCAATGGAGAAAAGAGAAAAGTGCATTGCCAGCCTGATGCCATGCTTTTGGAGGTACTCAGAGATGCTGGCTGCAAGAGTGTCAAATGCGGCTGTGATACGACCAACTGCGGTCTTTGTACCGTATGGCTGGACGGCAAACCGGTGCTGTCCTGTTCTGTTCCGGCAGCCAGAGTGAATGAACGACATGTGACGACACTGGAAGGTATTCAGGATGAAGCGGAAGCTTTCGGTAAGTATCTGGTGGGCGAAGGCGCAGAGCAGTGCGGTTTCTGCAGTCCGGGACTCATTATGAATGTCGTTGCCATGAAGAAAGAACTGGATCATCCGACAGATGATGAGATTCGTCACTATTTGGAGGGCAATCTCTGCAGATGTACCGGATATATGGGACAGATGCGTGCCATCAGACAGTATGTGGATGAGGAGGTAGAAGCATGAGATATGTCAGCCAGCCTGTAAAGAAACTGGATGGTATGCCGATCATCAAAGGCAAGCCTCTTTATACCAATGACCTGGCTCCGAATGAGTGTCTGATAGTTCTGGCCCTCAGGAGCCCTTATGCTTACGCAAGGATCAAATCCATCGATACAAGCAAAGCAATGCTGGTTAAGGGTGTTGAATGTGTTCTGACGTACAAGGATGTCCCACATGTGAGATTTACCAATGCCGGACAGACTTATCCGGAATGCTCGGCTTATGACCGCCTGATCCTGGATGAATATGTTCGTTATGTGGGTGATGAAGTGGCATTAGTGGCTGCCAACAATGAGAAAGCAGCCCAACAGGCACTGAAGATGATCAAGGTTGAATATGAAGTCCTTGAGCCGGTCCTGGATTATAAAAAAGCTGTGGATAATCCAACGATTGTGCATAATTATGATGATTATTTCATGCATATTCCAAGCTTCAATGCGGACAATAAGCGTAATATTGTTGTTGACGGCGTGGAAGAGCACGGGGATGTGGAGAAGGAATTTGCTGAGAGCGAAGTCATCGCAGAGGGCGAATATGAAGTTCAGGCTCAGGAACAGTGTATGATGGAGTCTTTCAGAACTTATACTTATCTGGATCATATGAATCGTCTTGTTGTGGTATCTTCAACGCAGGTGCCTTTCCATGTCAGAAGATCCCTTGCCAGAGCACTTCAGATTCCACAGTCCAGAATCCGTGTTGTGAAGCCTCGAATCGGCGGTGGTTTTGGAGCCAAACAGACCATTGTTTCCGAATATTACCCGGCGATTGTGACTTTGAAGACCGGCAAGGCAGCGAAGATGATCTATTCCAGAAAAGAGACATTTTCCTGTTCCAACAGCCGTCATCAGATGTGCATCAAAGTCCGTGTCGGCGCAGATAAAGAGGGCAATATCCATGTGATTGAGTTGGATACATTGTCTAACCAGGGTGCTTACGGCGAACATGGTACAACGACCATTGGTCTGTCCGGTCATAAAGCAATCCCTCTGTACAATCAGGCGAGAGCCCATCGATTCAAATACCGCGGTGTTTACACGAACATGATGCCTGCGGCTGCATTCAGGGGCTATGGTGCGACACAGGGGCAGTTTGCACTGGAATCCACTGTGAATAAACTGGCACATATGCTGAATATGGATCCATTGCTGCTTCGAGAGAAGAATATGCTGCGTATGGGCGAAATCATGCCGGCTTATTACAATGAACCCCTTAACAGCAGTGCATTGGATCGTTGTATCCAGCGTGGTCGGGACATGATCGGATGGGACGAGAAATATCCATGCAAAGAGATTAGTCCGACAAAAGTCAGAGCTGTCGGTATGTCTATTTCCATGCAGGGTTCGGGTATTTCAAATGTAGATACAGCCGGTGCTGAGATCAAGCTCAATGATGATGGCTTCTATACACTGAAGATTGGTGCAACGGATATGGGAACCGGATGTGATACATCTATGACCCAGATTGCGGCTGAAACGCTGCTGGCTGACATTGATCAGTTTATTGTTGCAGGTGTAGATACAGATATTTCACCTTTTGACCCAGGATCTTATGCCTCCAGCACAACCTATGTGACAGGTATGGCTGTTTATAATGCAGCCTGTGACCTGAAGAACAAGATTATCACTGCCGGAGCGAAGATGATGTATCCGGAACGTTTTCTTGATGAGACAGACAAGGTGAATCCGAAAAAATTTTACTTTGACGGCAGCAGAGTGATGGAAGTGTCAACGGGCAAGACAATAGCCCTTCATGATATAGCCGTGCATTGTGCCGGCACAAGCGATGGTAATTATTTAAACGGCACAGGTTTTTATTCAAGTCCAGTGTCACCGCCGCCTTTGATGGCTGGTTTTGTTGAGATCGAACTGGACAAAGAAACAGGTAAGTTTGACATTGTAGATTATGTGGGTGTTGTTGACTGCGGTACGATCATCAACAGCAATATTGTCCGCGGACAGACAGAGGGCGGTATCTGTCAGGGTATCGGTCTGGCCATGTATGAGGACGTTCAGTATGATGCCAAAGGTCGTATGATGACAGATTCCTTTATGCAGTATAAGATCCCGAATCGTGTGGATGTGAAGAAGATCCGTGTTGAATTTGAATCCAGTTATGAACCAACAGGACCTTACGGAGCAAAGTCCATCGGTGAAATTGTTATCAATACACCGGGACCGGCCATTGCAGAAGCTGTTTATAATGCCTGCGGTGTACGTGTCACATCACTGCCGATCACACCTGAAAAGGTCAAGATGGGTATGATGAAGAACGAACTGGAGAAACGGAAATAATGAAAGAGTATCGGATTCATGTTGAAGAATTGCTGGATCCGCTGTATAGGCATGGCTGCAGGGTGTTTTCAGTCGTCGGTTCCGGCGGCAAAACAACATTGATCCGTCAGGCGGCCATGCATTATGCCAGATTATATCAAGTGGGAGTTGCTGCTTCAACAAAAATGTGTCTTCCGGATGGACAGTGGGAATATAAAGGCTGTCCTCCGGCTGTTGTGTCGTCTGACGGGCAGGGAGATGCGAAGAGGCAGGCGGCTCCTGTTTGTTTTTATACGGAACATATTCTGCCGTCAGGCAAAATCTGGGATCTGGGCGAGCAGATGTTAGGGCAGGCACTGGAAGAAAGTGATCTGCTTTTGATAGAAGCAGACGGATCCAACCGAAAGCCCTTAAAGGGCTGGAGAGAAGATGAACCGGTCATTCTTCCGGCAACAGAAGCCACCATTGGTATTTTGCCGATGCATTGTCTGGGAGAGATTCTTGATGTGACAAAGGTGCATCGCATGGAGAAATTTACTGCAATAACAGGGTTAGAACCCAGTGATGTGATGACAGAGAAAGCCTACTTGCAGCTGATTACAGCAGAAAATGGCCTTTTTGGGCATAGTCTTGGCAGCAGATGGCTGGTACTTAATCGAGTAAATGATCCGCAGCTTTATCAGTCTGCAAAGAAGATTGCCGAAGCTGCTGTGACATCAGGTGTCATAGACGGATGGATTGCGGGGTGTCTGGAGAATGAATAATCCGACAGCGGGGATAACGGCTGTAATATTGGCATCCGGTTTTTCAAAAAGAATGGGGTGCAATAAGTTATTGCTGCCTGTGGAAGGCAAAGCGATGATCGCACATGTTTTTGATGCGGTCAGACAGGTGGAATTTGAGCAGACGGTTGTTGTGACGGGATTTGACAGCATTGCACAGCTGGCAGTTGGAAATGGCTTTCAGGCGGTGGATAATGACAGCCCTGAGATAGGACAAAGCCATTCGGTTGTGTTGGGGGTACAGAAAACGTCACAATCGGCAGGATGGATGTTTTTTAATGGCGATATGCCCTGGCTGAAATCGGATACCATTGGAAAATTGCTGGAATATGCGGATGCAGCACATATTGTGGTGCCAAGGTATGGCAGCCGTCCGGGGCAGCCGGTTTATTTCCCGGCTGCTTTTAAAGCAGAATTACTGGCTTTGACAGGAGACCATGGCGGACGGACCATCATACGCAATCATCCGGATCGAGTCTGCTATGTGCCCATTGACAATATCAGACAGGGCGTGGATGTTGATACGCCTGAGGGTTATGAGAAGGTAAAAGGGGGAGTGTTTATGATACACTAAAATTACCAGAAAAAAGCGTCAAAAATCCCTGAAATCGGCAAGGGATTTTCCTCAAAAAAGGCGGGACATATTGTATCCCCTTCACAATACAGATATCCTTTGTGTAGAGACCAATCTATTCAAAGGAGGAAAGGAAGATGTACACTATGTCCCAGATTAATCATATCAAAGATTTAAGTAATTGTGGATACCGAATCAGTGAAATTTCAAAGAAAACTGGTGCTGATCCTAAAACGATCCGCAAATATCTTTCTCAGGAGGACTTCTCTCCGGTACCGCCGGTTGTCCAGACGCAACCATCCAAGTTGGATCCTTTTAAGCCTGTTATCCAGGAGTGGCTTGATGAGGATAAAAAACACTGGCGCAAACAACATCACACTGCACAGCGGATATATGAACGCCTGGTTGAAGAACAGGGATATACAGGCAGCTACAGTGTTGTCCAGCGCTATCTGAAAAAGTGCCGCTCCGTTCAGACAGAAAAAGCAAACCTTGAACTGGTATGGGATCCCGGCCCCGCCCAGGTTGATTTTGGAGAAGCTGATTTCTATGAAAGTGGAAAGCTGATCAGGAAGAAATATCTTACCTTATCATTCCCTTACAGCAACGATGGATACAGTCAGGTATTCGGCGGTGAAACGGCTGAATGCGTCTGCCAGGGGCTGGTTGATATTTTTGAGTTCATTGGAGGTGTACCTCCACTGCTGATCTTTGATAATGCCACTGGTGTTGGACGCAGGATCGGTGATGTGATCCACGAAGCAGAACTTTTTTCCCGTTTTCGTGCCCATTACCACTTCCGTGTCCGGTTCTGTAACCCTTACTCCGGATGGGAAAAGGGAAATGTGGAACGTAAGGTGGATTATAACAGGGCAAACCTCTTTGTGCCTGTTCCGCACTTTTCAGATGTTGTCCAGTATAATCATAAGCTGCTTTTAAAGCATGAGCGGAAAGCTTCTGAGCTTCACTATAAAAAACAGGTTCCAATCTGTGAACTCTTTGAGGAAGACCGCAAAGCGTTGCTGATGCTGCCACCTAAACCTTTTAATGTATGCAGATATGAATGGCTGAAGGCAGATGGTTATGGAAAAGTCTGCATGGATGGAAAACATTTTTATTCAACAAG
>NZ_JBBMEK010000010.1:0-28807 GCF_040096555.1 Coprococcus intestinihominis
TGAAGGCTTTACACAGGTGCTTTCCAGAAAAGCCATTATTGAGAAGTCTCTGGAGAATTACGGCCATATCCTGATTGCCTCATCCATTGATGAAGCAGTGGAGATTGCTAATGCTATTGCATCAGAGCATCTGGAAATTGTCACAGCCAATCCTTTCGAAGTCATGACAAAGATCCGCAACGCAGGTGCGATTTTTATCGGTGAGAACAGTTCCGAACCTTTGGGTGATTATTTTGCAGGACCGAACCACATCCTGCCGACAAACGGCACAGCCAAATTCTTCTCACCTCTGAGTGTGGATGATTTTGTGAAGAAATCCAGCATCATTTACTATTCAAGAGAAGCACTTGCAGCAAAGAAAGACGATATCATTCAGTTTGCCAAGGCTGAATCACTGACAGCTCATGCTAATTCCATAGCTGTACGTTTTGAGGATAAATAGATGGATAGAACAGCATCAATTTCAAGAACAACATCTGAAACAGATATAGCAGTGACATTGAATCTGGACGGCTCCGGCCGTTCAGATATTGATACAGGCATCGGTTTTTTTGATCATATGCTTCGAAGCTTTGCAAAACACGGTTTTTTTGACCTGACCGTTCAGGTGAAGGGTGATCTGGAAGTGGATTGCCATCACACCATTGAGGACACAGGGATTGTTCTTGGCGAGGCCATCAAGAAAGCACTGGATGATAAAAAGGGAATTCGCAGATATGGTTCTTTTGCGCTGCCGATGGATGAGACACTTGTTTTAACAGCTCTGGATCTGTCAGGGCGTCCTTACCTGTGTTTTGATGCTGACTTTACTGTTGATAAGGTCGGAGAATTTGACACAGAGATGGTCAGAGAGTTTTTCTATGCAATTTCATACAGCAGCGGCATGAATCTTCATATTCGTCAGCTGGCAGGGCAGAACAACCATCATATCATCGAAGCTATTTTCAAATCTTTTGCAAAAGCACTGGATGAGGCAGTAGGATATGATCCCAGAATTACAGATGTTTTGTCTACAAAAGGAACATTATAGCAGATGAGGCTGCCTCACCTGCTGTGTACTGCACAGATGTGTGCAGCAGGTCAGAATAAGAGAGGAGTGTGGCAGTGCGTATATATCCGGCAATTCATATTTCAGGTGGCAGATGCATCAATGAGCTGCCTGACGGGATAACAAGGGGTCGTATACTGACGTCTCAACCGTTGGAAATGGCCAGAAGGTGGCAGGATCAGGGAGCGGAATGTCTCCATGTTGTCGATCTGGACGGTGCGGATTCCGGTACTTCCGTGAATGGAACAGTGATCCGTGAGATCCTGGAGAATGTCCATATTCCTGTGCAGGTCGGTGGCGGTATTCGTTCTATTAAGGATATTGACCAGTATATGAATATAGGTGTACATCGTGTTGTCATCGGAACTCAGGCAATTGAGAATCCGGTTTTAATAAAGGAAGCTGTCCATCTGTTCGGCAGTGATAAGATTCTGGTATCTATTGATGCGAAAGATGGGCTTATTGCCACTGAAGGACGAAAGAAATTCAGTCATTATAACGCAACGACAGTGGCTTCCAACATGAAGGCAATGGGAATAGAATCCGTTATTTATACGGATATTCTCAGAAGAGGACTTTATAATGGTGCCGGTATCATGCAGGCACGGGAGATTGCACAGAAACTGCATATGAAGGTGATCTACAGCGGCGGAATTATTACCCTTAAAGACATCGAGGCATTCACAGATATGCCGATGGAGGGAATCATTATCGGAAGAGCGCTGTATGAATCCCGATTAAAGCTGTCCGAAGCAATCGAAGTGTGCAGATGGCATGAACGTTCAATTTGAGTCGAGGAGAATAGATTATGGAAGTTAAGAGTATATATCCGATTATCAATTTCAGTGATGAGGATGAGATTGCTGTTCAGTATGAACGTCTCGGTGCAGACGGTGTGATTATCATCAGTCCGGATTTTTCTGATGAGGCAATGCTGATCAAGAAAATCAGGAATATCTGTGAAAAGTCGGACTGCCGGTTATATATCTGGCAGCCATACAGAAGACTTGAGGATATTAAGAAAGTGCTTTATGCAGGGGCAGCAGGTGCCTGGATCGAGGCGACAGAGCAGACACTGATCAGAGAAGCAGCAGATCGTTTTGGCGCTGACAGAGTGGGAATGGTGATCAGTGAACCGAAGCTGGCAGCGGATGAATTCAAGTTGGCGAAAGAACTGAATCTGTCCAATATTTTTGTGACAGGCACCATTGAGAAGCTGCCGGAGACAGTAGGCGATCAGAAAGTGATCGCAACCTGCCGTTATGAGAACAAGGAAGGTCAGAAACAATTGCTGGCAGATGCCAATGTCAGTGCGATTGCCCTGATTTATGAGAATGAAACAGCAGCGTTGCCGAATATTCATGCCATGAAGGCAACCCTTGAGACAGACAGTGCGAAGTTTAATCTTTTCAGAAGCAGTCTGCCGTTTTCCTCATTCAAGTTAAACGGAGATGGCCTGATCCCTGTGATCGTACAGGATTTCAGAACAGCTGAGATTCTCATGATGGCCTATATGAATGAGGAAGCCTATGAGCAGACATTGCGTGAAGGTATGATGACCTACTGGAGCCGCAGCCGTCAGGAGTTATGGCGTAAGGGGGATACAAGCGGTCATTATCAGTATGTGAAATCATTGGACATTGACTGTGATCGGGACACGATTCTTGCCAAAGTCGAGCAGATTGGTGCGGCCTGCCATACAGGTCATCGCAGCTGTTTCTACACTAATCTTGCCAGCAAGGCCTATGACGGACGCAACCCGATGACTGTTTTTGATGATGTTATGGCAACGATTCTTGAGCGCAAGGAAAATCCAAAGGAAGGTTCCTATACGAATTATCTTTTTGATCAGGGTATTGACAAGATCCTCAAGAAAGTCGGAGAAGAGGCAGCGGAGATTATCATTGCAGCCAAGAATCCGGATTCCGATGAAGTGAAATATGAAATCTGTGATTTTCTGTATCATATGATGGTTTTAATGGCTGAAAGAGAAGTCTCATGGAAAGATATCACAAAAGAACTGGCGGAACGCCATTAAATGTGTTATAATATTTTCATGTATTGAATTTAGAACACAGGAGGCGGATCATTATGCTTACAGCATTTGCAACATATCTTGGCAAATTCGTATTCTTTATTGCAGTCGCAGCAGCTGGCTTTACAGCAGGCAAGAAGTTTAAAGCGTCAAAAAAGGCGAAAAATAGCACGACAGCAGAATAATCAAATTGACAAAGGCGGTATTTGATTTTATAATAAGAAACTGGTAGGTTTTGCTTACCAGTTTTCTTGTGTTATAGGTATTTAAGCATGGCTTGAATTTGAATCTGCAACGCAGAAAGCAGAATTTATACTGCAGTGGCGTTTTAGTCATTACAATGAAAAGAAAGAGCGGTTTCTTTAGGGTGCCGCTATAAACAGGAGGAATAAAGATATGGAAAGACCGTATAGTCTTAACGAATTGAGGAAGATGTTTCTGGAGTTCTTTGAGAGCAAGGGCCATCTGGCAATGAAGAGCTTCTCGCTGATTCCTCATAATGATAACAGTTTACTGCTGATCAACTCAGGTATGGCACCATTGAAGCCATATTTCACAGGCGCAGAGATTCCTCCGCGTCGTCGTGTAACTACATGCCAGAAGTGTATCCGTACAGGTGACCTGGAGAATGTTGGTAAGACAGCAAGACATGGTACATTCTTTGAAATGCTGGGCAACTTCTCATTTGGTGATTATTTCAAGCATGAAGCCATTGCATGGTCATGGGAATTTCTGACACAGGTTGTCGGACTTGATCCTGACCGTCTGTATCCGTCTATTTATCAGGATGACGATGAGGCATTTGATATCTGGAACAAGGAAATCGGTATTGCTCCGGAGCGTATCTTCCGTTTTGGCAAGGAAGATAACTTCTGGGAACATGGGGCAGGTCCTTGCGGTCCATGTTCAGAAATCTACTATGACCGTGGTGAGAAGTATGGCTGCGGTAAACCGGGCTGTACGGTCGGCTGTGATTGTGACCGTTATATGGAAGTATGGAACAACGTATTTTCACAGTTTAACAATGACGGACATAATCATTATACAGATCTTATCCAGAAGAATATTGATACAGGTATGGGTCTTGAACGTCTGGCTGTTGTTGTCCAGGATGTGGATTCTATTTTTGATGTGGATACAATTCAGGCACTGCGCAACAAAGTCTGCGATCTGGCAGGTGTGAAGTATCTTGAGAAGCATGAAACAGATGTTTCTATCCGTATCATTACAGACCATATCCGTTCAGCAACATTTATGATCTCTGATGGTATTATGCCATCCAATGAAGGCCGTGGCTACGTGCTCCGTCGTTTGATCAGACGTGCGGCAAGACATGGAAGACTTCTTGGTATTGAAGGCAAGTTCCTTGCAAAACTCAGTGAAACAGTCATTGAGACATCCAAGGACGGTTATCCGGAACTGGAAGAGAAGAAGGAATTTATCTTTAATGTACTGACACAGGAAGAAGATAAATTCAACAAGACTATCGATCAGGGTCTCAGTATTCTGAATGAGATGGAAGAGAAACTGTCAGCTGAAGGCAAGAAGGTACTTGACGGTGCAGATGCATTCAAGCTTTATGATACTTATGGTTTTCCAATGGATCTGACAAAGGAGATCCTTGAGGAAAAGGGTTATGATATTGATGAAGAAGGCTTTACTGTATGTATGCAGGAGCAGCGTCAGAAAGCAAGAGATGCCCGTAAGGTATCCAATTACATGGGTAAGGATGCCACTGTTTATGATGAAATCGATCCTTCAGTGACAAGCGTGTTTGTAGGTTATGAGAAGACAGAGTGTGAATCCCCAATTACTGTTCTGACAACAGAGACAGAATTGACAGATGCCCTGACAGACGGTCAGACAGGTACGATCTTTACACAAGAGACACCTTTCTATGCGACAAGCGGTGGACAGATGGCAGATACAGGTGTGATCACAGGTCCTGAAGGTACATTTGAGGTTAAGGATGTCGTTAAACTTCTGGGCGGCAAGATTGGCCATATCGGTGTTGTAACAAGCGGTATGTTCAAGAAGGGCGATGTTGTGAAGCTTGCCATCAACAAAGAGCAGCGAAGCGACACAGCCAAGAACCACAGTGCAACTCATTTGCTGCAGAAGGCACTGAGAATTGTCCTCGGTTCTCATGTAGAGCAGGCAGGTTCCTTTAACAATCAGGACAAACTGCGTTTTGACTTTACACATTTCTCAGCACTGACACAGGAAGAACTGGACAGAGTTGAAGCTATCGTGAACGAAGAAATCGCCAAGGGTCTTCCTGTTCTGACAAAGGTTATGAACATTGAAGATGCCAAGAAGACAGGTGCTATGGCACTTTTTGGTGAGAAATACAGTGATGATGTTCGTGTTGTATCCATGGGTGACTTCTCCAAAGAGCTTTGCGGCGGTACACACACAGATAATACAGCTTCTATTGCTGCCTTCAAGATCATTTCCGAGACAGGTGTCGCAGCAGGTGTACGTCGTATTGAAGCCCTGACAGGCAACGGCGTATTTAAGTATTATAAGGAAGTTGAAAAGGAACTTCATGAAGCTGCCAAGGCTGCAAAATGTGATCCTGCTCAGCTTGTAAAACGTATTGAGGGTCTGCACGAAGAAATCAAGACATTAACAGCGGAGAATAATCAGCTGAAGAATAAGATGGCGAAGGATGCCATGGGCGATGTCATGAATCAGGTGAAGGATGTGAATGGTGTTTCCTTCCTGCCTGTACATGTCAAAGATATTGATATGCAGGAACTGATGAATTTGGGCGATCAGCTGAAGGCTAAACTTGGTGACGGTGTTATTCTTCTGGCATCTGAAAACGGCGGCAAAGTAAGCCTTCTTGCTATGGCAACAGACGGTGCCATGAAGAAGGGCGCACATGCCGGCAATCTGATCAAAGCAGTGGCTAAGCTTGTCGGCGGCGGCGGCGGTGGCCGTCCGAATATGGCTCAGGCAGGCGGCAAGAATCCTGCCGGTATTAATCAGGCACTGGAGGCTGGTGCAGAAGAACTTGCAAAACAGCTTCATTAATGGCCTATGAAAGAAGTTAAGAAATTACTTGTTGTTCTTGTAGCGGCAGTGTTTTTTATCGGACTTTTCGTTCTCTGTGATAAGTATTCAGAGAACGTGAAGGCTGATTATGCGTCACAGATCAACCCATCGATTGTGAATCAGGGCAGCAGCGGTACAGGCAGTAAGGGGCAGACAGTGGATGCCGGCCAGCTGTCTGTGGAGAAAATGGTTCAGAATATGGTGACAAAGGATTATTCAGCGTCAGTGACTCTTGCAGCAGCAGGAGATATTCTCTGTCAGCAGTCTGTACTTGAGAAGGCCTATAACAGTGATTCGGAAAAATTCGATTTTTCGGATGATTTTCAGTATGTGAAGGACTTATTCCTGACATCCGATTATGCGGTTGCCACGCTGAAGACAACACTGGCTGGCAAGTATAACGGCAGTTCTGATGAATATTATGGTTATACCACGGAGGACAGCAATTACAATTCTCCGGAGGTGCTGGCGGATAATTTGAAGTCTGCCGGAATTTCTCTGGTGAACATTGCAACGAATCATGCACTGGATAGTGATGCCGCAGGCCTTGTTTCAACTATTGGCTATCTTGATCAGGCTGGTCTGGTGCATGTGGGTGCCGCAGCGACTGCTGACGGCAGTACAGATTATACACAGAATATCGGCGGCGTTAATATAGGTTTTATTGGATATACCAATTCCTCCAATGGTTATTCGTTGGATTCTGATGCAGAATGTGTGCTGAATACATTGAATGATTATGATGCGCAGTCTATAGAGACATTATGTAATCGTGTATCCGCAATGAAAGATGAGACGGATCTTGTGGTTGTGATGCTGAATTTCGGAAGTGTCGAATCAGACAGCATTGAAACAGATCAGCAGGCACTGGCTCAGAAGCTCTGTGATGCCGGTGCAGACCTGATTCTTGGTACAGGTTCAAGAGTGATGAAGCCTGTGGAGAAGCTTTCTTCTGAAGATGAGACGGGTCAAAGTACAAGAAGCTGTCTGGTGCTTTATGGTATGGGGGCACTCCTTTCCGGAGAGACATATGCTTCCAGCGAGAAGGATACAGATATCAGTGCAGTTTTTGATTTTAACATCGCTCGGAATGATTTTGGGGAAACGGCGATTCAGAGTTTTACTGTAACACCTGTTTATCTTAACTGGTATAATGACGCGATTCAGCCGATACCTGTCTGCGAAGCCAAGGATACGGATAAATATACAGAAATGTTGGATGACAATGCCATGGATAGAATCAACAGTGCTTATGAAGGAACGATTACCCATCTGCTGGATGGCAGCGGTCTGACAAGTACCTACGAGAATTATGCCTATCATGTCAGCTTACAGTAAGTATATCTGTTAGTTTTGAGCAATTGAATTTGAATAACACTTTAAAGATGCAATAGAAGAAGACGATGAAGTCTTTGGATATTGCATCTTTTTGCGTTTAGGTGCGCAATCGTGTGAAAAGCTTTTGATTTTCTATATATTGACAATCAATTAACATCATTGTATTGATTTGTATTCAATTTGTATCATTATAAATTTAAATTTGTTATTTTAATAACGAAATATTATGAATTTAAATGGAAAATAATAACAAAAAAATTTTTATAAACTAAAAAATTTTGTTAAAAACGAGTTGCAATTTGTTTAAAATATGATAAAATGAAAATATAGTTTTTGACATATTATGAAAATTGACGAAATAACCATCAATAGAGCAACAGGAAAGTTGAGGATTAAGGATGTATAGTTTCTTTGTAAATGGATGTCAGGTTTCGACATCAAAAAAACAATCTCTTTTGCGCTTCCTGCGGGATGAAATGCACCTGACGTCTGTCAAGGACGGATGCAGTCAGGGGGCCTGCGGTGCATGTACAGTGCTTATTGACGGAGAGACCTGTAAGGCCTGTGTGCTGCAGACAGATCGACTGGAGGGTCGATCGATCATCACTGTAGATGGTCTCAGTAAATGGGAATCAGAGGTTTACACGTATGCTTACGGTGAGGCCGGAGCTGTTCAGTGCGGTTTCTGTATTCCGGGTATGATCATGTGTACCAAGGGACTTTTGGACCGCAATCCGGATCCAACGGAAGAGGAGATTAAATATGCGCTTCGCAATAACTATTGCCGCTGTACCGGCTATGTGAAGATTATTGCCGCGGTAAAGCTGGCGGCAAAGATCATGCGTGCCGGTAAGATTCCGGCGGCAGGTGCGGATGACTGGCTGCTTGGTTCAAGGGTACACAGACTGGACGTGGAGGAGAAGGTGCTGGGTTACGGCAAATATCCGGATGATTACTATCTGGATGGCATGTGTTATGGTACGGCGCTCAGAAGTAAGTATCCGAGAGCAAGAGTTTTGTCGATTGATACAACAGCGGCGAAGGCTCTGCCGGGGGTTATTGATGTTTTTACGGCAGCAGATATCCCAGGAGAGAATAAGATCGGCCATTTGAAGCACGATCAGTATACAATGATCCCGGTAGGCGGATTGACGCATTATCTGGGAGATGCCATTGCACTTGTGGCGGCGGAGGATATGGAGACGGCAGAGAAGGCAAAGAAGCTCATTAAGGTTGAATATGAGGTACTGCCGGCTGTACATAATATTCAGGAAGCGGCTGCGGAAGGTGCACCTCTTGTATTTGATGAAGAGACAACCAATGTTCAGGCTTATAAACATGTCAGCAGAGGCAATGCAGATGAAGCCATCAGTAAGGCGGCACATGTGATTTCTCATCATTTTGAGACACCATGGACGGAACATGCTTTTCTGGAACCGGAATGTGCAGTGGCTTATATTGATGATGACGGGGATGTCATGATCATTTCTACAGACCAGTCTGCTTATTGCACATTCCATGAAAGCAGTCTGATGCTTGGCACAGACAAGGTGAAGTGCCAGAATGCCCTTGTAGGCGGCGGCTTCGGCGGCAAGGAAGACATGACAGTTCAGCATCTTGCTGCACTGATTACTTATCTGACGAGACGTCTGGTCAAAGTCCGTCTGACAAGAGCAGAATCTCTGCTGATCCATCCGAAACGTCATCACTTTGAGATGGATTTTACCATGGGTTGTGATGAAGAAGGCCATATTATGGGAGTCAAGGCGAAAGTGGCTTCTGATACAGGTGCTTTTGCATCCCTTGGCGGTCCGGTACTGGAACGTGCCTGTACCCATGCAGCAGGTCCATACGCCTATGAGAATTTTGAGATCGAGGGAAGGGCTTATTATACCAATAATCCGCCGGCGGGCGCCTTCAGAGGCTTTGGTGTGACTCAGACGTGCTTTGCCACAGAGACACTGCTGAATATGATGGCAGATGAGATTGGTATTACACCTTGGGAGATCCGTTACCGCAATGCCATTCGTCCGGGAGGTGTTCTTCCGAATGGGCAGATCGTAGATGAATCCACAGGTCTTGTAGAGACACTGGAGGTTGTGAAGGAAGAATACGAAGCCGCGCTGGCTGCGGGCAAACCGGTGGGTATCGCCTGTGCGATGAAGAATGCCGGTGTCGGTGTTGGTATTCCTGACTGGGGCCGTGTGAAGCTGATTGTTGAGGAGGATGCAAAGCTTCATATTTATTCCGGAGCCTCCTGTATTGGTCAGGGACTTGGAACAGTGCTTGTGCAGATGACTGTGACGAATACAGATCTTAAGAGAGATGATATTGTTTATGAGCGAAGCAATACATGGATCGCACCGGATTCAGGAACGACATCCGGTTCAAGACAGACTATGATCACCGGTGAAGCCTGCAGGAGAGCCTGTGAGAAGCTCATGGAAGCAAAGGGCAGCGATAAGTCATTAAAGGATTTGATCGGCCAGGAATTCTATGGGGATTATCTTGCAAAGACAGATCCGCTGGGGGCAGATGTGCCGAATCCTGTTTCACATGTGGCCTATGGGTATGCTACGCAGGTTTGCATTCTTAATGAGAAGACAGGCAAGATCGACCGGATGATTGCAGCCCATGATGTGGGCAAGGCTGTCAATCCATTGTCCTGCGAAGGACAGATTGAAGGCGGTGTGGTGATGTCCATCGGTTATGCGGTGCGTGAAAAATACCCGATCGATGAGAACTGCAAGCCGATTGAAAAATATGGATCCATTGGCCTTTTTAGAGCCCATGAGATACCGAAGATCGATGCCATTGTCATTGATAAGCCGGGGTTAAATGTTGCCTGCGGTGCTATCGGTATCGGTGAGATCACATCCATACCGACTGCGCCGGCTATCACAGATGCGTATTACCGTTATGACGGCAGCAGACGTTATGTTCTGCCGATTGACAATACCCCTTATGAGAGGAAGGAATAAATATGGCTGTTAAGAAGAAATTTCCTTATCGTTCAGCATTGGTGGCCTGTAATGGAGGATGTCATGTACAGGAAGGACAGAGCTGTGAAAATGGCTGTATCGGCTGCGGCATATGTGTGTCAGTCTGTCCGTTCCAGGCGATTGTCATCAATGAAAATGGTGTGGCACAAGTAGATGAAGCAAAATGTGTTGCCTGCGGCAAATGCGTGCGTGAATGTCCGAAACAGGTGATCCATATCCATGAATGTGCCAATTATATTGTGGTTCGTTGTTCTAACCGACAGAATGGCAAAGAAGCCAGACAGGTCTGCTTGGCCAGCTGCATCGGCTGCGGTATCTGTGAGAAGACCTGCACAGCTGGTGCTATCAAGGTAACAGAGCACTGTGCAGTGATTGATGAATCTGTCTGTCTCAGCTGTGGCATGTGCGTGGTTAAGTGTCCGCGTCACGTTCTGACAGATTTAAGAGGAATTATCTGTTAGAATCGCATAGTGGGCGGCCAAAAGCACAGATGAAGCGCATATGATGAGGTTTGTTGGTCGGTGTCGGCGCTGTCCATGAAAAAAGACGGATAGAGTGATAAAAAATAGTTGACGAATTAAAAATTTATGGTATAATGCTTTTAGTGCTATGAATATACCCACAGTTGTATCAGCACAATACACAACTGGAGGGAGGTAAGGTGTGAGCTATGTCGAATGTAATCGTTAAAGAAAACGAAACTTTAGATAGTGCTTTACGCAGATTTAAAAGAAACTGCGCTAAAGCCGGTATTCAGCAGGAAATTCGCAAAAGAGAGCATTACGAAAAACCAAGCGTAAGACGTAAGAAGAAATCAGAGGCAGCTAGAAAACGTAAGTATAAATAAGCTGTAGTTCTCGTATTGCAGTATGAAAGAATCAAAGGGTTGTTTCCGTTTAGGAAGCAACCCTTTTTTCGTAAAAGTTCTGCAGATATGGCACGTGTACATCGTTTTCGAAGGAATTGTAGCCGACAATGAATTAAGAGGGAAAGTTATGGAAAGAGCATTTGCTATGTTGGCTGAACTTCTGCAGCAGGAGCAGTTTGAGCTGCTTATATCGGAGGAGGATCAGACGGATCACAGTGTAGAGACGGATATTCGCCTTGTCTATTTGATGAATGATGCAGTGGAAAGCTTTCTTGTTTTTAAAGAAGCGAAAATGACCGGAAAGTATCTGAGAGACTATGAGGGTATGCTGGACGCGACACTCAGCAAAGAGGAAGAAACTTATATTCTGACTGTATGGCAGGATGATCAGGCATTGACAATCTTTTTTAAGCAGTTGGAACTGGAAGTTCATCTTTATGAATATGGCGAGGTTGCGCATTTCTGGGTGCCGGGATATGAATATCTGCGTCTTTTGGAGTATCAGATTGCCATTTTGCGGGACAAATATGATTACCTTGGAGAAAATTACTGCACGGATATTGAAAAGAAACTGGCTCAGTTGGCGGATTTTCCGCCTTTAAATGATACATGTTATCCTGCGGTGCCGGAGAAATATCTGGTACCGAGAGTCAATGGGTGGAGGCCAACAAAGGCGGCAATTGATGTGATGATTGAATTGGCTGGAGAAGTCAATGATCGAAGCATGATCAGAAATTTGAAACTATACAGGAAGTGTCATGGAAGGTGGATGACACGGAGGATTGCCGGAATGCTGTGTCAGACGATACATCAGCAGTTGATTGTTCTGATTTTCGAAAAAATGCAGGAGGGAACCAGACATTACTCAAAACGTATTTTTGATGAAAAAATTGAAGATGAGTTTAATCGTCGATTAAAAAAGGCAGTGAAGTGGCAGCAGAAATTGATTGCTAGCGGTATCAGAGCCCTGGTGTACCGGGAAGAACCATTTACGACAGCAAAGGACAGTCTGGAATTTCATGTTTACCTTATGATTGATGAAAAGTGCAGAAAAAACAGGAAGGTTCGAATTGAAGAAGTCAGATGAAGGTGCACTTACTATTACGACAATCAGTGGTGCTTTATACATGGATTATAAGAATGATATTTCATTTTTGATAGACAGCACATTGAATTTATATGAGCATCAGTCAACGTGGAATCCGAATATGCCGCTTTGTGGATTGGGATATTTTGCGCGATTATATGAAGACTATGTCCGATTGAATGAACTGAATATTTATTCTGAGACGCGTCTTAAACTGCCAAAACCTCAGTATTTTGTCTTTTACAATGGCACAAAGGCTGAACCTGACAGACAGATTCTAAAATTAAGCGATTCATTTCCAGATGATGATATACAATCGCATCTCGAAGTTATGGTAGTTGCATTGAATATTAATTATGGCCATAATAGAGAACTTATGGAGAAGTGCCGGAAGATCTTAGAAGAATACTAGGAGAGCAGAAGAATTCAGCGATACTCAGGAAGTGGAGTGAGTTGGCAGCACAGGTAGACTCAATCGAGAAATTTCAAAGTGAAGTGAAGAATGCTCTATAGGATTGATATGTGAAGTAAAGAATAAATTCTTTTAACCAGATGATACTAAATTTCATCTGGTTAAAGGGATTTTTATGTTATTAAGAGCGAATGATGTTTAGCTTTAGCCTGAGTTCGGTTTTTTGTATGGAAAAAGTGGAATACCTAAAAGGATTGCTGATAACAGAAACACTTGCCAGAAAAATGATTGAATTTGAATAACAATGGTATGTTTAACAGCTGCGTGCATAAACTGATGTGAGGAGAATGTGGAGGCGGCAATGGTGAAACAGCATAAGCGTTTTGTTCAAAATCAGGTTCAGACACATTTTTCTCAAAAAGAGAAGAAAAAGTATCCTTTATGGAAGATTGCCATGGCAACTTTTTTTCAAGTGCCGGATGAGACTTTGGCGACCTTGCCGGTTTTTTATGGTGTTGGCAGACATCGGCTTCGGGTGGAAAATTATTCCTCTATACAAATTTATCAGGAGGAAAAGATTGTACTTCATTGTCCGAAAATGTCTGTGACGATTGTCGGAAAAGCGCTTCAGATTATCTGTTTGAATGAGGATGAGGTGACGATAGAGGGCTACATAGAGCATATAGAATATCGCTGAAAAAACAGTATAAAGTAAGGATATTGATGATGACAGCAAATATAAAGGAGGCGCATCATGTCCGTCGTGTCAAATCAGGTGCGGTGTCTTGTGACAGGTGAAGAAACCCTGCGCTTTGTGAATCTCTGCAGAAATAACGGCATTGAGCTGCGGCATTTAATCCGAAAGGAGAATGCTATACAGATGGAAATAGATGCAAAGAGTTTTAAAAAGCTGAGACCTTTGGTTCGGAAAACACATGTGAAAATACATATTCTGGATCGGCAGGGGCCGGCTTTTTTCTTTTACAGACATAAGCGGCGATGGTGGTTTTTGTTGGGGATGATGGTTTTTGCCGGCATGATCTATATATTGTCTCTCTTTGTCTGGCAAATTGATATTGACGGTAACCGCAAATATACGGATGCCTTGATTTTACAGGCATTGGCGAAGATGGATGTGAAGACCGGATGCCGAAAATCAGAGATTGATCTTCCGAAAATTGAAGAAGAATTAAGGATTATGTACAATGAAATTACCTGGGTGTCGGCCAGTATCGCGGGAACAAAACTGCAGATTGAACTGCGGGAAGGTGATTTGAAAATATCCGGAAGTTCAGGAGGCGGGCAGACAGGAAATGTGAAGCGTGTTGAGAATCGAGAGAATAACCCCAAAACGCAGAATGGTGAAAGTGAGACTGATTTGCCGGCAAATTTGGTGGCAGATGAAGATGCGATTATTACCAATTTGGTGGTACGGCGGGGGACAGTTGCAGTCCGCTATGGTGATGAAGTCAAAAAGGGTGATGTACTGATTGAAGGAAAAGTGTATATTTATAATGAAGATGAAACACTGAAAAAAGTGGATTATTTGACCGCGGAAGGAGATGTTTTCGGAAAATATCAAGAATTATATGAGAAACATTATCAGCGAAAACATGAAGTGCGCAGCTATACGGGGAAAAATTATCGAGAACTTGGGGTGGCAATAGTCGGAAAGAGCTTTTGCCTGCCTGTATGGGAGAACATTTTAAAAAAGCAATTGGAGGAGAATACTTTAAGTGAAGTATGGTCCTGGAAGAAGCAGTTCAGGCTGACACCGACTTTTTATTTGCCTTTTGCACTGGAGTATACGGAGTATGTTCCTTATGAAAATGTTGTGGAAGAGTATACCGATGAGGTCATCAAAAAGATGGCGGAAGAGGAATTGCAGAAGTATTTGAATGAATTGGAGAAAAAAGGGGTTCAAATTATCTCGAATAGTGTTACAATATCACTAGATGCTGACGGAGGTCATGTTAAGGGAACACTGATTCTGGATGGGCCGATTGGAAAAGAAGTGCCCATCAGCAGTGAGCATATGGCATCGACGCGGCATAATGAATAGATGGAGGATTATGCGACAGGATGAGTATTACTGAAGAAATCATTGATATCCCTGCGGAACATATCAGAAATGTATTTGGCGAATTTGATCATTATATCAAAAATATCGAACGGGCTTTGAATGTGACCATTATCGCCAGAGGCGGCAGCCTGAAGATTATTGGTGAAGCTGCAAAAACAAAGCGGGCAGTGAATGTACTGAATCAATTGATTCAATTATCTGTCAACGGAGAGGTTATTACAGATCAGAATGTTAATTATACGCTGGCACTGAGTATGGAAGATAAACAGGAGAAAGTGACGGAGCTTTACGATGAACTGATCTGCCATACCATTGGCGGACGGCCGATCAAGCCGAAGACGCATGGACAGAAGAATTATATTCGCAATATCCGTGAGAAAATGATTGTATTCGGTGTAGGTCCCGCCGGCACGGGCAAGACATATCTTGCCATGGCTATGGCTATTACGGCCTTTAGGAATAATGAAGTCAATCGAATCATTTTGACAAGACCGGCTATTGAGGCAGGTGAGAAACTCGGTTTTTTGCCGGGAGATTTGCAGAGTAAGATTGATCCTTACTTGAGACCTTTATATGATGCGCTGTATGAGATCATGGGAGCAGAAAGTTTCCAGAAGAACATGGAAAAGGGATTAATTGAGGTGGCGCCTCTTGCTTATATGAGAGGGCGTACCCTTGATAATTCGTTTATTGTTTTGGATGAGGCGCAGAATACAACACCGGCTCAGATGAAGATGTTCCTGACCCGTATCGGTTTTGGCTCCAAGGTTATTGTGACAGGTGATTTAAGTCAGAAGGATCTGCCAACAGGGCAGCAGTCTGGACTGGATGTGGCACTGAAAGTGTTAGGCGGCATTAATGATATTGGGATTTGTATGCTTTCCAGCCAGGATGTTGTGAGACATCCGCTGGTACAGAAGATTGTCAAGGCTTATGATGATTATGAAGCGAAGCAGAAGCATTTGTCAAAAGACGGTCTGAAGAAAGATGAAGCAGCCGGGGCTAGAACAAAGCGATCATCAGTACGCAGAAAGATAAGCGAACGAGGACATAAATAGGAGGAGTTTATGACAGTAAATATTGATTATGAAGCAGATAAGAAGCTTGATTTTGACTATGAGAAGATTATCAGGGAGGTCATCAATGGTGCCCTTGATTTTGAAGAATGTCCCTATGAAACAGAAGTAAATGTGGTTTTGACAACGAATGATGAAATTGCAATGATTAACAGAGACTACAGAGATCTGTTCAAACCGACAGATGTGTTGTCATTTCCAATGATTGACTATGTACGGCCGGGGGATTTTTCAGTATTGGAGGAGGGATTGACAGAAGATTTCTTCAACCCGGAGAGTGGTGAACTGATATTGGGGGATATTATTTTGTCTGTGGACAAGATTATTGAGCAGGCTGCAAGTTATGGCCATTCCCAGCAGAGGGAATTGGGCTTTCTTGTGGCTCATAGTATGCTGCATTTGTTCGGATATGACCATATGCAGGATGAAGAGCGGGAAGTGATGGAGGAGAAGCAGAGAGACATTTTGAATATGCTGAATCTGAAGCGTTAGTGTATGTAGGACGGAAGGATTCAGAGATATTTTTAGTGGAAAGACAACAACACAAATTTATAAGATAATGGGGGTAGTTTTATGAAAAAGATGAAATATGGTATGACAGCTGTATGTTTGGCAGTAGGTATGATGCTGGCAGTAACTGCTTGTGGCGGTAAGAAGACAGAATCAACGGAAACAGAGACTCAGACTGCAGTTACGGTTGAAACACAGACAGAAAGTGAGACAGAAACGGAAGCAGAGACGGAAGCAGCTTTGCCTGCCGGCGAAATGTACAGTTATCTGACTGGAGAGCCTGTCAGTGAGACAATTGGAAAGCAGCGTCCGTATGCGATTATGATCAATAACATTGATGTGTCGCTTCCGCAATCTGGTGTCAGTCAGGCTGAAATGATTTATGAAGCACAGGTAGAAGGCGGTATTACGCGTCTTCTGGCTCTTTTTCAAGATGTGGATAACGTTGAAAAAATTGGGTCTGTCCGGAGTGCAAGACATAATTATATTGATTTTGCCAATGATAATGATGCTATTTATGTACACTATGGTCAGTCAAGGTTTGCACTTGAACGTATTGAAAATGAGAATATTACGACAATTCATGGCATATCAAGCTATGAACCGAAAGTTTTTTATCGTTCAACGGATCGTGTAGCACCACATAATGTCTATACAACCGGCAAAATGCTGGCAGCGGGACTTGAAGTCACAGGCCTTACCAGAGATTATCCGGAGGGATATACACCGCGACTGCAGTTTAATCATGTTGATACGGAGCTGAAAGACGGAATAAATGCACAAAAAGTGAATATTCCATTTGACTCGAAGCCATATTTCACATATAATACTGAGGATGGTCTTTACTATCGCTATCAGTTTGGTGAAGCCCATATCGACCGGGAGAATAATGAACAGCTGGCCTTTAAGAACATTATTGTTCAGTATGTAGCTCAGAAGTCCATCAGCGAAGAAGATTATCAGGATATGACGTTGAATGGTTCTGGCAAGGGACTGTATATTACAGATGGCAAAGCTGAAGAGATTACATGGAAAAGAAATGATAATGCAGATAAGACGAAATACTATGATGCATCAGGCAATGAGATTTCCTTGAATCCTGGAAAAACATTCTTCGAGGTCGTATCAGACAGTAAAACTGTCACTTTAGAATGATATAGACAAGAGGTGTATGAATGGGAAGCTCTTCCAAAAGCAAAAACAAAGGCGGCGATATCATTGTGCAGGGGTCGATCCTGGCCGCTGCACAGATTATTGTCCGCCTGATTGGGCTGTTCTACCGTATTCCGCTCCAGCGAATTTCAGGAGATGTTGCAATGGGGTATTACGGCTACGCATATGATATTTATATGTTACTGTTGCTTGTTTCGTCCAATGGTGTGCCGCTGGCAGTCAGTAAGTTGGTGTCAAAGACGCATGCCAAACGGGATTATACCAATGAACACAGAATTATGGTCAGTGCCCTTTTGTGGACACTGGTTGTGGGATCTGTGATCGGCCTTGGTACATTTATTTTTGCGAAACAGATTACAAGTGCTGTATTTGGCCCTGAGATGATGGGGGTGGTGCCGGCACTCAGAGTTCTGGCACCGACAATTTTCTTCTGTTGTGTCATGAGTACTTTCAGAGGTTATTTTCAGGGAATCGGCAGCATGATGCCTACAGCCATTTCACAGATTTTTGAACAGATTTTTAATGCAGTTGTCAGTGTAGCAGCCGCAGCAATCCTTGTATCCCAGGGACCTGCATGGGCCGCCATGGGCGGTACCCTCGGTACCTGTATCGGTGCACTTGCAAGCACGATTTTCCTGATTATTATATATATGTTGTATCGTCCACGGTTTATGCATCGTGTACACAAGGATAAACTGCATCAGCCGGAATCCTATAAGAATATTTATAAAGTGTTAACACTGACGATGGCACCGGTTGTTTTGAGTTCTGTTATTTATCAGGTGAGCGGCATTATTGATTCTTCTTTGTATAGTAATATTTTAGCTAAACTTGGCTATGATGCAGAACTGATTTCATCTTTATATGGCGTCTACAGCAGCAAGTATAAGATGCTTGTGAATGTACCGATGGCGATGGCAACAGCACTTGGATTGGCCGTTGTCCCGGGTATTTCATCAGCCATGTTAAGAGGGGACAGAGAAGAAATTCACAGCAAAATAGAGACAACAGTTAAATTCTGTATGATCATTGCAATCCCGGCCTGTGTAGGTTTATCCGTGCTTGGCGGATCGATCATGCAGCTGCTGTTTAATGATTCATCTGCGCTGACAAGACATTTGATTACGATCGGTACACCGTATCTGTTGTTTTATTCTTTGTCGACGGTAACGATTGGTGCGCTTCAGGGAATTGACAAAATGAACACACCGATTGTGAATTCAGGTATTGCTCTGGCGATTCATACGGTATTTATCGTAATTCTGCTGAGATTCTGTGATATGAATATTTACGCAATTTTATATAGTAATATTCTATTTGGTTTCCTGATGTGTATTTTTAATCAGGTTGCTTTAAGACGTTATATTGGTTATGAACAGGAAGCAAAACAGACATTTCTGATACCTGCAGCTGCATCGGCGGTGATGGGCGTAGCTACATTTATTGTTTATAAGGGTGTTTATTTTGTTTTACATATCAATGCAATTGCAACATTGCTGGCAATCATTGTCGCAGTGGTTGTTTATGCAGTGGCATTGCTGAAGTTCCATGGTCTGACGGAGGAAGAATTATATTCTTTCCCGAAGGGAACAACACTGAGTGTGTATTTAAAACGTTTTCATTTGATATAAGGAGCCTTGTATGATTTACGATGTATGTATCATCGGAGGAGGCGCTTCCGGACTGGCTGCAGCGATTGCAGCCGGGAGGGAAGGAGCCTCAGTTTTAGTTATTGAAAGAATGGATAAAACCGGCAAGAAGATTCTGGCAACGGGCAATGGCAAGTGTAATCTGACCAATCAGGCCATTCGAAGGGGCTGTATTTCCTCCGGTGTTTACAGATCCGGGCAGGAGGTGTTTCCGCTTCATGTACTGGAGAATTTTGATGCCGGTGATACACTGGCTTTTTTTGAATCCATGGGGCTTTATACAAAAGCGCGAGATGGTTATGTATACCCGATGTCTGAACAGGCCGCATCGGTCCGGGATATATTGTGCTGGGAACTGGCAGAGCAGAAAGCCGATGTGGTAACCGGACAGGAAGTAAAGAAGATCAGAGTTGGCGGTAAAGGTTTGTCGAAGGGCGGTTTTACCGTTTATTCGGTAGACAATGTTTATCAATGCAGAAAACTGATCATGGCCTGTGGCGGCGCATCTGCATCCAAACTTGGCAGCAACGGTTCCGGATACAGACTGGCAGAGTGTCTTGGACATCATGTGTCTGCACCGGTGCCTGCATTATGTGCGCTTCATTGTAAGGAGAAATATTTTAAAGAACTGGCGGGAATTCGTCTTCAGGGTAGGGTAAGACTTCTTACAGGCGGCAAAATGGCTGCGGAGGACAGCGGTGAAATCCAATTGACTGCGTATGGTATTTCAGGAATTCCGGTGTTTCAGGTGAGTCGTTACGCCGCGAAAGCTTTGCAAATGAAAAAACCAGTGACAGCGGTACTTGATTTGATGCCAGCTGTCAGCGACAAAGGACTTCGTGCCAGACTGATGTGGCAGATGCATGCCAGTCCGAAGTGGACAATGCGGATGGTGCTTTCGGGAATGATGAATAGTAAGCTGGCAGCCTGTCTGTTAAAATGCGCTGGCATAGACGGCGGACAGCCATGCTGCAAAGTAGATGATCGTGCACTGGAGCGTTTGATTGCACTGGTGAAACATCACGAAGTGCATATTAACGCGACAAACGATTTTGAACAGTCCCAGGCAACAGCCGGAGGGGTTGATACAAGAGAAATAGATGAGAAGAATATGGCATCAAAAATTGTAAGAGGACTTTATTTTACCGGAGAATTATTGGATGTTGATGGCATCTGCGGAGGATACAATCTGCAGTGGGCCTGGGCAACTGGTATTCTTGCAGGTTCAGATGCCGGAAGGAGCTGCCGTGTTAAAGGTTAATCAGATTAAACTGCCTCTGAACCATTCAAAAAACCAATTAAAAGAGGCGATTGTGCATAAATTGCGTATCAGACCGGAGGAGATGATAGATTACCGGATTCTCAAACAATCAATCGATGCGAGAAAATCCGGAAAAGGCGGGCATGCCGGGGAAGTTCTTTATCAGTATTCCGTGGCAGTGACATTAGCAAATGAAAAGCAGTATCTGAAAAAGCATCATGCCAATAAAGATATACTGCCTTATACACCGGTCATCTATCAGATGCCGGAAAAGGCAGCGGACAAACCAGCAAAGCCTCCGGTAATCATCGGCAGCGGACCGGCCGGCCTGTTCTGTGGGCTCATGCTGGCCAGACAGGGATATGATCCGATTATTCTGGAGCGGGGAAGTGAAGTTCACACCCGTATGGAGAAGGTGAATGCCTTCTGGGCAGGCGGTAAGCTTGATAAGGAGTGCAATGTACAGTTTGGTGAGGGCGGTGCCGGTACTTTTTCAGATGGCAAGCTCAATACTCTTGTCAAGGATCCTTTTGGACGACAGAGAAAGGTTATGGAGACTTTTGTAGAGGCGGGAGCACCGGAAGATATCTTATATGTGCAGAAGCCGCATGTGGGGACAGATCTGCTTGTAGGGATTGTTGAAAGACTTCGCAATGAGATACTTTCTCTGGGCGGTCAGGTGCACTTTGATTCAAAAGTGACAGATTTTGTGATAGATGCTCAGAATCATATTAGAGGGGTTATTGTCAATGACCGTGAGAAAATTGAAGCTGACCAGGTTGTTCTGGCAGTGGGACATAGTGCCAGGGATACCTTTGAGAAACTTTTGGAGAGAAAGATTAGCATGGAGCCAAAGCCGTTTGCTGTCGGTGTGCGCGTGGAGCATCCGCAGTCAATGATTAATGCATCCCAGTATGGCAGCGTAGCAGACCAGCTTCCGGCAGCCAGTTACAAATTAACTTACCGGACGGGTAAGGGGCGCCAGGTGTATACATTCTGTATGTGTCCCGGCGGCTATGTAGTGAATGCTTCTTCAGAAGAAGGCATGTGTGCGGTGAATGGTATGAGCAACCGTGGACGTGACGGTGCCAATGCCAACAGTGCGGTGATCGTGGGCGTTTCACCGGAGGATTTCGGCAGTTCGGATATTCTTGCCGGGATGGCTTTTCAGCGAAAATGGGAGAAACTGGCTTATGAAGAAGGTCGGGGACTTGTGCCGGTGCAGCTTTTCGATGATTTCAAAGAAAAAAAAGTCTCAGAGCGTTTTGGAGCGGTGAAGCCCGAACATAAAGGCGGTTATCATTTCGGCAATTTATGGCATTGCCTGCCGACGTTTGTCTGTGAAAGTCTGGTAGAAGGCATTGATGCTTTCGGCAGAAAGATCAAAGGTTATGACAGACCCGATGCTATTCTTTCAGGTGTTGAAACGCGAACATCTTCACCGGTGCGAATACCGAGAGATGAACATTTTGAAAGCAATGTGGGGGGGCTTTACCCATGCGGTGAGGGAGCCGGTTATGCAGGCGGCATTACAAGTGCTGCTATGGATGGCCTGCGTGTAGCGGAAGCTGTAGCAGCGGCTTATGCCGCTGTTGAACAGGCAAAGTAGAAATGTTTGTCAGAAACAGAGAAATAATTGTCTGGGGACAATGACAGAGAGAGAATGGAGGCAGACATGCTGATTACGAATAAACATTACAGACAGAATCTGAAAAACAAAAAGAGAATTGTCATTAAAGTGGGATCGTCCTCGCTTGTGCACCCGGAAACCGGAGAGACAGATCTGCTGAAACTGGAGCAGTTGGTGCGAGTCCTGTGTGATCTGCGCAATCAGGGCAAGGATGTGGTACTTGTTTCATCCGGTGCCATTGGTGTAGGGAGAAAAGCCCTTGGTTTAAACGAGCGTCCGAAGGAACTGGCTCAGAAACAGGCCTGTGCTTCAGTGGGTCAGGGAATGCTGATGATGATTTATCAGAAGCTTTTTAATGAATACAGCCATGTGGCTTCCCAGATTCTTATGACGAAACATACTATTGTCAGAGAAAAGAGCCTGCACAATGCCAGAAATACATTCAATGAGCTGCTGAAAATGGGTGTGATTCCGATTGTCAATGAGAATGACACCGTTTCAACGGATGAGATTGAGATTGGTGACAACGATACCCTGTCAGCGGTGGTGGCGGCGATTACCAGCGCAGATTTGCTGATTTTGTTGTCGGATATTGATGGCTTGTATACAGATGATCCGTCTCAGAATAAGGATGCGCTTTTTATTGAATGTGTGACGGATATTGATGATTCTCTTTACGAGATTGCCAAAGGAGCCGGCAGCGATTACGGTACCGGCGGCATGAAAACAAAAATTGACGCGGCACGTATTGCCAATGATGCAGGATGTGATATGATTATAGCAAACGGCAAAGATTTTCATGTCATTGACGACATTATGAAAGGACAGGAGAAGGGTACTTTATTCCTGGCTCATAAGAGTGAGAAGTTTAACATTCTGGATTATATAGAACCTGAAAAAATCATCAACGGAGGAGAAGAAGAAATTCATGATTACAGATGCTGATATTAAAAGAATTAATGAATTATACCATAAAAGTAAAAGTGAAGGGCTGACACCGGATGAAAAGCAGGAACAGGTGAAATTAAGAGAGGCTTATATCGAATCTGTCCGTGCCAATATGAGAAGACAGCTGAACAATATTGATGTAAAAAGACCGGATGGAAGTATTGTATCCTTGAAGGAGCAGGCAGCACAGAATCTGGCTAAGAAGAAAAAACATGCCAACTGATCTCTGTGAAGCAAAGAGAATGCTGCGAAAGGAAATTCTTTCAAAGAGACGGCATCTTGGCGAAGAAATATGCCAGACATTCGGCAGACAGTTCGCAGAGCGAATCGTCGGTCTGGATGAATATAAAGCGGCAGATACGATTTTATGCTATGCTTCCTGCAAAGGGGAGGCGGACACCTGGAAGCTGATAGAAAAAGCTTTGGAGGACGGTAAAAGAGTAGCATTGCCTAGAGTCACAGGTCCGGCAGAAATGCATTTTTATAAAATTACATCTATGAAGGATGTGGCACCGGGATATTATGATATTCCTGAACCGCTGGAAAACTGTCAGGAGGAAGTATTTGAAGGGTTTCTGGTTGTTCCCGGGACAGCTTTTGACAGACAGATGCACCGGATGGGCTATGGCGGCGGTTTTTATGATGTGTGGCTGAAACGGCATGGCAGTCATGTGACAGCCTGTGGGCTGGCCTATGATTTTCAGTTAAGGAATGAAATACCTTTTGAAAGGCATGACAGAATGATGAATATAGTGATAACACCGGATGAGGTGATACGGAAAGGAGATGCGGCAGATGACAACGATTGAGGAACTTGGCAGAAGGGCCAAACAGGCATCAAGACATATGAACAGAATGGGGACAACACAGAAGAATCAGATTCTGGCCTTGGCAGCACAGGCGCTGGTGGATGAGCAGGAAGAGATTTTGGAGGCCAATGCCATGGATATAGAGGCGGCAAGAAAGAAAAATATGCCGGAGCCGATGGTGGATCGCCTGGTTTTGTCAGAAAGCCGCATTGCCGGTATGGCAGAGGGACTGACACAGCTGATTGCCCTGGAAGACCCGATTGGTGAAATCATCAGTTCTACCGTTCGTCCAAATGGTCTTGAAATCTGCAAAAAGAGAGTGCCTATCGGCGTCATAGGAATTATTTATGAGTCCAGACCAAATGTGACAGCGGATGCCTTTGGCTTATGTTTTAAGACAAATAATACCGTGATTTTAAAGGGTGGCAGTGATGCCATTCATTCTAATATGGCCATTACAAAAGTATTGAGAAAAGCTATTGCCGCAGGGGGCGGCTGTGAAGATGCCCTTCTGTTGGTGGAAGACACAAGCCGTGAAACAGCAAAAGCCATGATGCGCCTGAACCAGTATATTGATGTACTGATTCCAAGGGGCGGTGCAGGATTGATTCGTACCGTTGTGGAGAACAGCACAGTGCCGGTGATTGAAACCGGAACAGGCAATTGTCATGTTTATGTGGATGCTTCTGCGGATATTGACATGGCGGTAAAGATTATTCTGAATGCAAAGACCCAGAGAACAGGTGTCTGCAATGCCTGTGAATCACTGGTGATTCATAAAGACATTATCGGAGAGGCGCTTCCGGCTATTGCAAAGGCTCTGAGAGAGAAGCACTGCGAGCTTCGCGGTGATGAGGCAGCCCTTGAAGTGGTGCCGGATATGAAGAAAGCAACAGAGGAAGACTGGGGAACTGAATACCTGGATCTGATTGCTTCTGTGCGTACCGTTGCTTCTGTGGATGAAGCCATTGAGCATATCAACCGCTACAATACCGGCCATTCTGAGGCCATTGTGACAAAAGATTACGCCAATGCGAGAAAATTCCTGGATGAGGTGGATGCTGCAGCGGTTTACGTCAATGCATCAACCCGTTTTACAGATGGATTTGAATTTGGTTTTGGTGCCGAAATCGGCATCAGCACACAAAAACTTCATGCCAGAGGGCCGATGGGGTTAAAAGAACTGACCACTACCAAGTATGTGATTTATGGGGATGGCCAGATTCGGGAATAAATATCTCAATCTTTGATTGGGATAAACTGGAGGATATGAATGAGCATTAATGATTATACAAAAGCAGAGGGTGTGTCACAGCTGCCCTCTGATGAAACTGAGAAACAGCTGTTTATCATCGAGCAGTTACATGAACAGATGCAGGCGGATTATGCCAGAACAGGGAAGAAAAAGACCTATCATGTGGTGACTTTCGGCTGTCAGATGAATGCCAGGGACTCAGAGAAACTGGCGGGCATTCTGGAACGCATCGGTTATGCAGAAACAGATACGGAGGATGCGGATTTTGTCATTTACAATACCTGTACGGTACGTGAAAATGCCAATCTTCGTGTTTACGGCCGCTTGGGACAGATGAAGCGTACTAAGCAGCGCCATCCGGATATGCTGATCGCATTGTGCGGCTGCATGATGCAGGAGCCCCTTGTTGTTGACAAGATTCGTAAATCTTACCGTCATGTGGATATTATTTTCGGTACACACAATATCTTTAAATTGGCAGAGCTGATTCAGACACGTTTGAATACCGGCAAAATGGTGGTAGATATCTGGAAAGATACCAATCAGATTGTGGAGGATCTGCCGAATGAACGCAAGTACTCTTTCAAAACAGGTGTCAATATCATGTTTGGCTGCAACAATTTCTGCAGTTATTGTATTGTCCCTTATGTGCGTGGTCGTGAGAGAAGCCGTGAACCGAAGGATATTATCCGTGAGATTGAGCGTGACGTAGCAGATGGCGTGAAGGAAGTTATGCTCCTTGGACAGAATGTCAATTCCTACGGTAAGAATCTGGAACACCCAATCAGCTTTGCTAAGTTGCTTCAGGAAATCGAGAAGATTGAAGGACTGGAACGTATTCGTTTTATGACTTCTCATCCGAAGGATTTGTCTGATGAACTGATTGCTGTTATGGGGCAGTCAAAGAAAATCTGCCGTCATCTTCATCTGCCGCTGCAGTCAGGCAGCAGTCGTATTCTGAAGTTGATGAACCGTAAATATACCAAAGAATCATATCTTGACCTGGTGGACCGCATCCGTAAAGGTTGCCCGGATATTTCTTTGACAACAGATATTATTGTGGGCTTTCCGGGAGAAACAGAAGAAGATTTCTTAGAGACCATGGATGTGGTGGAGAAAGTTGGATTTGACAGTGCCTTTACTTTCATTTATTCTAAAAGAACAGGCACCCCGGCGGCTTCTATGGAGAATCAGGTGCCGGAAGATGTTGTCAAGGATCGTTTTGATCGTCTGTTAAAGCTCGTACAGCAGAAGGCCTCTGATGCTTCTGCACGTTTTACTGGCTCCGTACAGAAAGTGCTTGTGGAAGATGTGAATGAGCATGACGAAACCATGGTAACAGGCCGTATGAGCAATAATCTGCTGGTACATTTCAAAGGAACACCGGATTTGATCGGTCAGATAGTGGATGTTCATCTGGAAGAGTGCAAAGGTTTTTATTATATCGGTAATTTGTCAGAATAATAAACAAAATCGTGAAAAAAGAAAAATAATTGGTGAATTTTTACAAAAGAAAAAATAATCATAAAAAATAGTTGTATTTTCCAGATTTTGTGATATGATGAATGAGAAGTTAAGTTTGAAGAGCAAAGGCGTTCTCATTTATTTGAGGACGCCTTTTTACTTTACCGGGGTTCAGGTGCCATTTTTAGCACAGCGGTTAGTCAGAAGTGAGAGATGACGAATACCGTATAGCTCCGGAACAAGCAAATAATATTGAAATGAGGTAGGAACTATGTCAGTAAAAATCAATGTATCAGAGATTTTTGCATCTAACGTATTTGATGATGCGACAATGAAACAGCGTTTACCAAAGAAGATTTATGCTGAATTCAAGAATACACTTCTTGAAGGCAAGGACCTTGAACCACATGTGGCTGAGATTATCGCCCATGAGATGAAAGAGTGGGCCATTGAAAAAGGTGCCACACATTATACACACTGGTTCCAGCCTTTGACCAATATTACGGCTGAGAAGCATGATGCGTTCATTAATCCGCAGAAAGACGGCTCTATTCTTCTTTCTTTCTCAGGAAAAGAGCTGATCAAGGGTGAACCGGATGGTTCTTCATTCCCTTCAGGTGGTATCCGTGCAACATGTGAAGCAAGGGGGTATACAGCATGGGATTGTACATCTCCGGCTTTCATTCATGAAGCTCCGGACAGCACACCGGTTCTTTATATTCCGACTATTTTCTGTTCTTACACAGGTGAAGCACTGGATAAGAAGACACCGCTTCTTCGTTCCATGGAAGCACTGAGCACACAGGCTATGCGTATTATCAAACTCTTTGGTGATACAACAGCAACAAAGGTTGTAACAAGTGTCGGACCTGAACAGGAATACTTCCTTGTAGACAAGGATACATATGACAAACGTAAAGACTTGATCTTCACAGGCCGTACATTATTCGGCGCACCTGCTCCTAAGGGTCAGGAACTGGATGATCATTACTTTGGTACAATCAAAGAGAGAGTCCTTGCTTATATGACAGAGTTAAATGAAGAACTCTGGAAATTGGGTATTACAGCAAAGACACAGCATAATGAAGTTGCACCTGCTCAGCATGAACTGGCACCGATTTATGATACAACCAATATTGCCACAGACCACAATCAGCTGATTATGGAAATTATGAAGAAAGTTGCACTTCGCCATAATCTTGTATGCCTGTTACATGAGAAACCATTTGCAGGTATCAATGGTTCCGGTAAACACAATAACTGGTCTATGAGCACAGATACAGGCAAGAATCTGCTGGAGCCTGGTGATACACCACATTCCAACAAGCAGTTCCTTCTTGTATTGGCATCTATCCTGAAAGCTGTTGATGATTATGCACCGTTGCTTCGTATGTCCGCAGCAACTCCTGGCAATGACCACAGACTTGGTGCTAATGAAGCACCTCCAGCAATCATCTCCGTATTCCTTGGCGATCAGCTGGAAGATGTATTAAGCCAGTTATGTGAAAAAGGCGAAGCTACAAGAAGTCTGGAAGGCAGCCAGCTTGAAACAGGTGTATCCACTGTTCCGAGATTCAGCAAAGATGCCACAGACCGTAACAGAACATCACCATTTGCTTTCACAGGCAATAAATTCGAATTCCGTATGGTAGGTTCTTCTGCATCCATCGCAGACCCTAACATTGTATTAAATACAATCGTTGCAGAGACGTTAGGTCAGGCTGCAGATATTCTTGAAAAGGCCGATGATTTTGAACTGGCTCTCCATGATCTGATCAAAGACTGGGTAACAGACCATATCCGTATCATCTTTAATGGTGACGGTTATTCAGATGCATGGGTTGAGGAAGCTGCCCGCCGTGGCCTTCCAAACATCAAGAATACAGTAGATGCTACATCTGTACTGGCAGATCCAGAAGTCATCAAACTTTTCGAGAAACATGGCGTATTCTCAGCAGTAGAGCTTGCAGCCCGTGAAGAAGTTGGTTACGAGAACTATTCTAAGGCTATCAATATCGAAGCAAGAACCATGATCGATATGGTTAAGAAAGAAATTATTCCTGCTGTTATGGAATATACAACAACTGTTGCAAAATCTG
>NZ_JBBMEK010000011.1:0-28315 GCF_040096555.1 Coprococcus intestinihominis
CGATATAGCCGGCCTCTGTCAGGGATGTGGCGTCTGTGATTGCCAGAGGCACATCCAGAAGTCTCGCCAGCGTCTTGACCAGATAGGTCTTGCCGCATCCTGTCGGACCGATCATCAGAATATTGGACTTCTCAATCTCAATATCATCCATTGTATTTGTTGCCACACGTTTGTAGTGATTATAAACGGCAACTGCGATCGCTTTCTTCGCCTGATCCTGTCCGATAACAAATTCATCCAGCTTTGCCTTCAGAATGTGCGGTGCAGGAATATTCTTTATATCAAATTCCGGATGGGCTTCTTCACCATCCTTCGCCTTCTTCTTCAGCTTCTGCTTCTTCGGGATCTGATTCTGTATATTCATCATATCATCCATATTCAGACCTCCCGGAAAAATATCCTGAATATTCATACCCTGCATCAGATCTGCATAGTTGCTGCCATCCATGACTCTGAAGCTGCGCTCCATACAGTCAATGCAAATACACATATTGTTCATACCCGGAATATGAAGCATACGTCCTGTCTTACTCTCCGGTCGTCTGCACATATAGCAGACATCTTCGTATTTCTGTTCATCTTCAGTGTCCTTTATATCATCGTTATTATAATCGCTCATTAACTCTGCTCATCCTCCTGTATTACTCTCTATTATAGACCAATCCCTGTCTGTATTCAATTTACAATTTTCTTAATTTTGATTTAAAAAAGGACGCATGAAAAATGAATTAACAATTTCCATACGCCCTTTGGTTATGCAATTCAGCCAATCTTACTGACCATTTGACTGGCCCAGACCGCCCTGACTGTTTCGGCTGCCCTGACCGTTATTCTGACCATTCTGCTGTGTACTCTGGCTGCTGTATCCGGCATCAGCCTTTGATCCCATGAGGGTTGTCAATGTCTGTTCTGTATAATTACCGTTGCTGTCCGGGAACTGTGCTGTAATGGTGACACTGTCGCCCGGTGCACAATTCTGGATCAGTTTCTGAAGGTCTTCCATTTTGGAAACATCTTCACCATTGAATCCGGTAATAATGCATCCTGCCTGCAGACCTGCACGCTGTGCAGCGGAACCAGATGCCACGTTACTGACATAGATACCAGCTGGTGCATTATAGGCAGATGCTGTATCTTCATCAAGTGTACCGCCTGTAATACCAAGGAATGCCGTTGTCTCATCTGTCTTTGCAACAATTGTACCATCGATGATGCCTTTGGCTGTTTCCAGTGCTGTATTAATAGGAATTGCATATCCCATACCTTCTACAGATGTATCTGAATACTTCACGGTATTCATACCGATCACTTCGCCCTTGCCATTCAGCAAAGCGCCGCCGCTGTTGCCGGGATTGATGGCTGCACTTGTCTGGAGCAATGTCATTGTCTTATCTGTCAATGCCACTTCTCTGTTGACAGCACTGATAACGCCTGTTGTCACTGACTGGCCGTATCCTAAAGCATTACCAATGGCAATCGCACTTTCACCGGCTTTCAACTGATCTGAATCGCCCATAACCATAACTGCGATAGCATTCTTTGTATCGTCGGATAACTGGGACATATCAATCGTCAGGACTGCCACATCCTTATCCTCATCGTATCCCTTAACCGTTGCTGTAGCTGTGGTTTCATCTGAAAACTGAACGGATACCTCTTTGGCACCTTCAACAACGTGGTAATTGGTCATAACATATAATGTATTGTTCTCTTCGCTGATGATCATACCTGAACCGGCGCCTTTGGATTCCTGTGTGTACTGTCTGCCAAACCAGTCGGTGGAAGTTGATTCAACGGTTGTATTCACAGCTACTATTCCCGGCATAACATTGGCTACAATATCAGACACATCATTGGAATCCGTTGTTGTCACACCTTCTGCCGATGTCTTCACAATCTGAACATTGTAAGAAGGTGAACCGCTGCCGCCGGCTGATGCAGATACACCTGTTGCTTTATTCACACCAAACATCACAGCTGAAGCTGCCAGTCCGAAGACAACGCCGAGACATGCTGCCTTAACCACCGTCTTGCCAAAACCGCCCTTCTTCCGGGAATGGTGTTTCTCAGGACCTGAATGGAAATTGCCGCTGCCGCCGTTTCCGCCATTGCCGCCGCTATTCTGTGTCGGATGATAATAGCTGTAATCATTGCCGGCCGCATAAGAACTGCCTGTGTGCGCTGTATTCGTTCTGTTCTCATATGCAGTACCGGATGTATATTCACTTCTTCTGTCTGTATCTGTATATAATGTAGAATTCTTCAAATCCTCTCTTGTCATTCTGTACAATCCGGATCCTTCCGTTCCTTCGTTCTGAGCGGTGCCTGCGGTCTGGTTCTGCTCATTAACATGATTATCAGTTTCTGTATGATCGAATCTATCTTGTTCATCAAATGCCATAATAGACAACCCCTTTCGTCTTTATTTCTTTTATGCCATTATACTACCACCTAATTGTGTTAAGATTGTGAACCAAAAATGAAAACTTTATGTTATCCAATCAATGACAACATTTGCCGATATTTGAGAAAAAGCTTGTCATCTCAACGTTTTTAAGGTATTATAAAAGTTGTTTATGCTTTTTAATATGCATTTCATTTTCATATAACCAATAGAGATTTCTGTCCGCGCAGGCATCTCGTACTACAAAGTGAGGATTTCTACAATGAGTAAAAGAAGAAAGAAGAAGAGATCATCCAAGACAAAGCGCTGGGGAATTATCTTCGGCATTGAATTGGTTCTTATTCTTATCCTGATCCCTGTTGTATTTGTCTATGCCAAGCTTTCTCTTATCCAGACAGCCTCTGCAGGTGATGTAGACAAAGCGAACATCGTTATCAACAATGATGTGGATGCCACAACACAAAAAGCATTGAAGGGCTACCGCAATATTGCACTTTTCGGTGTCGACTCCCGTGACGGCTCTCTTCAGACAGGCGCACGTTCTGACAGTATTATGGTTATCAGCATCAACCAGGAGACGAAGGATGTCAAGATTACCAGCATTTATCGTGATACATGCCTGAAAGTACCCGGATATGGTTTTTCAAAAGCCACTCATGCCTATGCCTACGGCGGTGCTGAGCTGTCCATGAGTATGCTGAATACCAACCTTGACCTGGATATCACAGAATTTGCAACTGTTGATTTCGGTGTCCTGGCCAAGATCATCGACGCTGTGGGCGGTATCGATCTGGATATCTCAGATGCAGAATACAGTCTGATCAATCCTCTGATTGATGAACAGAACAGCGCCACCGGTTCTGATTCCGAACACATATCCGGTCCGGGCTACCAGCACGTCAACGGTACACAGGCCACCGCCTATGCCCGAATCCGAAAGATTGACAGCGACTTCAAGCGTGCTGAACGCCAGCGAATCGTTTTATCCAAGGTTTTTGAAGAAGCCAAATCAGCAAATATCGGAACATTGCTGAATATTATCGATACGATTCTCCCTGAAGTATATACCAACATGACGAGCACCGACCTGATTTCCCTCGCCAAGGATATCTTCAACTACAACATTGCCGATCAAACCGGTTGGCCATTTGAGAAAGAAACAGGCTCTCTCCCTTCAGACGGATTGAGTTATGTCTTTGCAGACAGTCTTGAACAGAACGTCACAGAGCTACACGAATACCTCTTTGACAATGAGGATTATACCCCTTCTTCTACTGTTTCTGATATCAGCTATGAACTTTATTGCGAAACCGGTTATTAATACTCAAAAGGCGCTTCCTTCGCGGAAACGCCTTTTCTTCATTTACGCGAGCAACGAGCCAAAGTCCGTGCTTGCACGAGACCTTGGCGTTGCTAAGCGCCAGTGGCGCTTGTTAAGCAACGACCGAAACGGAGTGTAGAGGCCTCGATAACTTGAGAAACTCGCGGAGCGTGTTTCTCATAGTTTCTTATTCTTCTTTTGCTTTTCTTCTATCTTTCTCTGGAGCATTTCCCTGCCTCGCTGCATTCGCTTTCTGACCGTTGCCGGCTTCAGGTCCAGCAATTCACTGATCTGCTGCGGTGAATACCCATAAAGCCCGTTCAGTATGATCAAATTCGAATACATCTCCGGAATCTGCTGTACATCCGCCAGCAATTCCCGGTAAATGAGATTGTCTAATGACTCATCCGCCCTGATCATGCTGTGTCTGTAATCATTCTGATAGGTATAATCTTCCATGAAATAATATCGGTTGTTCTTCTTGAGCAGAGTGAAGCAGTTATTGACGAGAATTGTATTAATATAACATCTCGCTTTAATACTGTACGGATCACCAATCTGGTTCAAATGTTGCAGCAACTTCATAAATGTCCACTGAACAGCATCTTCTGCCCATCCTTCATCTCTCAAAATAGCATAGGCCTTCCGCTTCATCGTTGATGCATACAGTCTGAAGGTTATGTTAAATTTTGCCACCTGTTCAGGGTTTTGCTGCTCCTCTGAATGCATATTCGATCCCGAATCCGTCAAATTCATTGCCATACTACCGCCTCCCACAAGCTCTCCTCAAACTCTTATAATATATAAACCTTCTTTTTCAACGAATTGTGACAGAAAAACCGAAAAAAATTAATTTTTTAATGAAAGTAATATTTTTTGATACCGTTGAACATATATCCCGCGAAGCAAAACAATGCTTTTGGTATACTGAAACCCATGTGCCGATATACCTTAAACGTCATCTTCGCTGAATGAAGCTTATTGCCTGATTTGCCTGTCTTGCTCAGCCGGTAGTTCAATAAAGGCTGATTCACGGCACAGGCCGTATGATAATGTTTCAAAATCTGAAGCCACATAATATAATCTTCATGGCATTCATCATGTACCATCGGAAATGCAGTGGCTGCATCACGCTTGATCACAACAGAGGAACAATTGACAGGATTCTGGAACAGCAGATCCCTATATGTAAGCTTTTCTTTCACACCGATGATTCTCTCCGTCGGTCTTCCATCCGGTGTGACCAGCCGTCTTCCTGATGCACACAAAACATAACCAGTCTTTCTGAGTAATGTCAGCTGCATTTTCAGCTTTCCAGGCTCCCACCAATCATCGCAATCCAAAAAAGCGATATATTCACCTCTGGCCTGCCTTACACCCCGGTTGCGGCTCTCTGCAACGCCTATATTGTGCCTGTTATGCAGCACCGTTATCTCCGACCGCTCCATGTATGGCGACAAAGCCTCTGCCAGACAATCTGTTGAACCATCATCGACAATGATAATCTCCAACGGTACATCCTGTATTAAAGCTGAATCAATCGCCTGTGCAATATAATCCGCACCATTATGCACAGGAATAATAACAGATACCTCTACATGCTTCAATTCTTCTTGTCCTCCGTACGCAATGCTGTCTTCTGACCGGTATCAAGCCCCTCTGAGTTCTCTTTCTGGAAAAGAATCTTCACTGTCTGAATAATGATCATCAAATCCAGTGCGAAGGTATAGTTCTCGATGTAAGTCAGATCCAGTTTCAGCTTATCATAAGGTGTTGTACTGTATTTGCCGAAAACCTGTGCATAACCTGTCAGTCCTGCTTTCATCTTCAGACGGAAATCAAACTCCGGAATACTCTTCTTATACAGTTCTGCAATCTCAGGGCGCTCAGGACGCGGACCGACAAATGCCATATCCCCTTTTAGAATATTGAAGAGCTGTGGCAGCTCATCGATATGCAGAGACCGGATCACATGCCCAACAGGGGTAATACGGTCGTCATTCTTCTTCGCCAGCTGTGCACCGGTTTTCTCAGAATCCACACGCATGCTTCTGAATTTGTAGATCATAAAAACCTTATGATTATATGTCAACCTTTCCTGTTTGTAAAAAACCGGCCCGCCATCATAAAGCTTAATCAATACAGCCACCAGAAGTAATATCGGTGAAAAAACAACCAATATGATACATGAAAAAACAATATCTGATGCTCTCTTGAGCAGTCTCTGCTCTGCTGTCAAGCCGCGATTCCTGAACAGCATCAATTCTGTATCGAAGAGATTGATGGTTGTTGAACTCTTGATCATAATATCCGAAATCTTCGGAATACTGTAACAGCGAATAGAGTTGGCATAACAATATTTCAAAAATTTATTGCGATAAACAGACGGAATATCACCGATCACAATTGCTTCATAATAGCTGATCCGTTCTATGACTGCATCATAACCCTCTGAAATATTGATCATATCAACAATACTGTACTTGTCCGTTCTGGATGTCATCTTCTGGATCAGTGCCTTTGGATTGATATCACCATAAACAAGCAGCATCTGTCTAGGCGGATAAATCTTCGCATAAATCCATCGCATGAAGATCACCCATGCAATAACAGCGACAACATCATAAAGGGTCATCTGCATGATAGGTTCCAGATAAGCCGAAAAACGCCAACGGCCAATCAGCGCCAGCTGCATATAAGTCACGCCATTGCAGCATAAAACGGCAAGGATCTGGGACGCAATAACATCTGAGACTTTCAGATAACCAACCTTATAGGCACCAAAAATTTTTGAAAAGAAGAAATTGATAAAAGCATACACTCCCATCAATGCCCAGTTGCCTCGGCGCCAGTATAATGCTCCGATAACTGATCTGTAGTTATAGTAGCGATGCCAAATATAGTAGAATATCACCACTTGAACAAGCAGAATCAGTGCAGAAGCAAAAAACATAATTAAGCGTTTATATTGTTCTCTATTTTCCACAATCTTTTCTCCTTAGACTACAATATATTTCATTATAATCTGATTTTTCAAAAATAACAATCAAAACCTGTGGTAAAAACACGATTTACCACAGGTTTTGCCAAATTATGTATTTCGTTGTTAGATCAGCCGATTACTTGCTGATATACTGAGATGAAACATAGCCGTCATAACTCACACCGCCATAGTTCACTGTAATATGATACCAGAGACTTCCGCTGCCGTCCTTAACAGATTCACTGATCGTCACTTTGGTTCCTTCGGAAATAACAACCAGTACTTTGTTGGATGTACCTGCTCCGCTTCGAACATTCAGCCATCCATCAACAACACGACCGCTTGTCGGTGTACTGTCCGATGCCTGATCGGATGATGCTGTGCTGCCTGATGAGGAGGACTGCTTCAGCATATCAGAACGGATATAACCGGTATTGCCGGACTTTGCCTTGACCTTATACCAGATATTTCCGCTACTGTCCTTATCCTGACCTACAACCGTCAATGTATCCTCAAGATAAATGACTTCAATAACACCCTTGGATGTACCGGCTCCGCTTCGCATATTGACACCGTCATATTTTACCTGCATCTTCTGTCCATTCAGATCTGATTCTGTTCCTGAATTTGAATTATTGCTGTCACTCTTTGTATCGCTGCTGTTTGAGCTGTCAGCCTTTAGAAGGTCAGAGCGGATATAACCGTTCTTGCCGGATGCTGTCTTAATCTTATACCAGATATTGCCACTGTTATCCTTATCCTGACCTACGACAGTTACCTTCTCATTCTGATAGACAACCGTCACAACGCCCTTAGATGTGCCGGCTCCACTTCGAACATTGACCACATCATACGCAACCTTCATTGTCTGTCCGAATACATCTGTTGAAGTATCTGAGTTGTTGTTATTGCTGCTGTTGCCACCTGCGTTCTTCTTCGTCAGATAAGAAGAATGCACATAGCCAGTCTTACTGCCTGCAGTAATCTTATACCACAATGTACCGCTGCTGTCCTTTGCTTCTCCGGTAATCGTTACTGCTGTATTCTTTGTCAGTGTTGTCACGACTGAATAATTTGTTCCGGCACCTGAACGCATATTCAATGCACCGCAGTTAACAACTGCCGGGATAGATGTTGCCGGTGTGCTGTTATCAGAATTACTATTATTGTTATTATTGCCATTGCTGCTGTTATCACTCTTTAATGTAATATACTGTGCAAAAACATAACCCTTATAGCTCTTACCGCTCTTCTTGAATGACACCGCATACCACTTACTGCCGCTGCTGTCTTTAGCTGTTCCGGTAATTGTAACCGCCTGGTTTCTGGATATGGTTGTCACCACACTGCTTCCTGTACCCGCGCTGCTTCGAACATTCAGTGCTGAACAGTTCACAACGCCGCTGCCTGATGCAGTTTCTGTATTATTATTATTGTTATTAGAACCGGAATTCTTGACTGTAATGTAATCGGCACAGACATAACCTGTTCTGCCGCCTACCTTCACTTGATACCATTTCGTTCCCTTGCTGTCATTAGCTTCGCCAAGGATATCTACACTGGTATTCTTGCTGATGGCTGTAATAATGCTGTTATTCGTACCAGCTCCGCTTCGGACATATAAGCTGGAACAATTCACAGTGCCTGTTCCGATCACTTTGTCAGGCGTCGTTGTATTGTCTGTATTGCCCGGATCCCCTGAAACTGTACCGCCTGCATTCTTGCCTTTATAGATAGCCAGACGATCCACACCGGATTCACTGTATGTTGCAAAAAGATCTGTATTACGGTCACCCGGATCCAGCATATAGACTGTGCTGCCTTCAATTCTGTCAACAGCTACCCAGTGTCCGCCGTTTCTGACAGAAACAATAACACCGTAGCCGTTATTGACATACTCCGCCATCTTGGCAATCTTCTGTGCCTTTGTCATATTCGCCAGGCTCACTCGGCTGTTATACAGCGTAAAATTGTCTGCTGCGCCGCCTACCTTGCCCCAATACAAAGAACCATCTGATGTAAAACCGCCGTTGTTATTCAAGTAGGTAACCAATGTTCCCGGATTAAAGGAGGATGCATCTGCACTGCCTGTATGACAAATCAACATTGCAATAGCTGTAACCAGACATCCTGATGACTTCATGGTATACTGGCTCTTACCTAAATGAATGCTTCCCCATTCCGAATCCCACTGTGCCCAGGACCGATAATCAGAACTGGCTGCATTCGCAGTGACAGTTCCTGATAATGGGATACACATCAACATAATCATCAACATTGCTAATAGCTTCTTCTTCATACGTTTTATACTCACTTGCCTTTCCGTCCTTCTCTGTTATGTATTTTCATCGATACATATCGTTTTATTTCAATTTGTATCACACCAACTGGTACTATTCTATCACACCCTTTAACATTTTTAAAGTTATTTTGTAACAAAAATTTAATTTTTTGTTACAAAATAACCGTATAAAAAGGCTGCCGTCACCTGTTATATGACGGCAGCCTTCATGACTGCAATGCTTTATTTCTTTCTGAAGAACAGTCTGTTCATCGCGCTGAAAATCGCTCTTACAGAGGAACGTGTGATGTTGGAACTGATACCAACACCGAAAGCTTTCTCGCCTGTTTCTGAATTCATCAGTTCAATATAAGATGCAGCCTGAGAATCGGAACCGGTTGTCAATGCATGCTCCTCGTACATTGTCAGTTTGGTATTGAAACCACCCTGGTTGCACAGTGCATGCTTAACTGCATCAATTGGCCCGTTGCCGAAGCCTTCGATGGTCTTTAACTCATCCTTGAATGTATAAGTCAGAACAACCTTTGTATCGTAGCCTTCTGTTGTCTCGGAAATATCTTCTGCGCGCATCTTCTTGAAATGCAACGGATATTTTGCATTGATATACATCTCTCTGAACTTGTCCATGATCTGTGACGGTGATACTTCACCCTGACGCTCAGAAAGTAACTGAATCTCATCAGCCAGCTCTTTGTGCATCACCTTCGGGAGTTTGAAACCATAGTAATGATCCATAACAAAGGCTACGCCGCCCTTTCCGGACTGACTGTTAATACGAACGATCGGTTCGTACTCTCTTCCAAGATCTGCCGGGTCGATCGGCAGATATGGAACTTCCCAATACTCGGAATTTCTCTGTTCCATCGCATGAAGTCCCTTGTTGATGGCATCCTGATGAGAACCTGAGAATGCTGTGAAGACCAGCTTGCCTGCATATGGATGACGCGGATCAATATCCATCTTGGTACATCTCTCATATACATCTATAATCTCATTGACATTCTCAATATCCAGTTCCGGATTAATACCCTGTGAAAACATATTGTAAGCAATGTTCAAAATATCGACATTACCTGTACGTTCACCGTTTCCAAATAATGTACCTTCAATTCTGTCTGCACCAGCCAGCAATGCCAGTTCAGAAGCAGCCACACCGCAGCCTCTGTCGTTATGCGGATGAATACTCAGCACAATCTTGTCACGCTCTGTAAAATGTCTGGACATCCATTCAATCTGGTCTGCATAGACATTCGGTGTTGTCATCTCAACTGTTGCAGGCAGATTGAAGATGATCGGATTCTCCACAGTCGGCTGCCATACTTCCTTGACTGCCTCACAGATATCCAGCGCAAAATCAAGCTCTGTACCTGTAAAGCTCTCCGGTGAATACTGAAGCTGGATATTGCCGTCAAAGCCTTCCATATACTTCTTCACCATCTTCGTACCATCAACTGCAATCTGCTTGATCTCTTCACGACCCATATTAAAGACCACATCTCTCTGCAAGGTGGATGTGGAATTGTAAATATGGATAATGACATTCTTGCATCCCTGAATAGCCTCAAATGTTCTCTTGATCAGATGCTCTCTGCACTGGATCAGGACCTGAACCTTAACATCATCAGGAATCAGATTTCTCTCAACCAGTGTTCTCAGGAAATCATATTCAATCTGAGAAGCTGCCGGGAAACCAACTTCGATTTCCTTGAATCCCAGTTTCACAAGCAAATTGAAAAATTCAATCTTCTCTTCAACAACCATTGGCTCGATCAGTGCCTGATTGCCGTCTCGCAGATCGACACTGCACCAGATCGGTGCCTTCTGGATCTCTTTGTCCGGCCACTGTCTCTCCGGATAATGAACTACAGGTACTCTCTTATATCTCTTATAATTTAACATTTTATATTCCTCCGTTAATCACTGTATTTGCGCATGAAAATAAAGCCAAGGAATTCCATCAGCTTTAACTATCTGCGGACCTTTCTGCTGCATCTCCGTTAGTTATCTTACGATCTATGAGCGACGGAGTCGAAGGACCACTCCATATACAATTAACTTAAACAATGTCGGACTTAAAATACTAACCCCATGTCTTTCATTCCTTTTCAACCTATTTCCAGACGAACTTCGTCTAAATATTACTTTAGCAAAAAAAAGTGCATCTGTCAATATTCTGTGTATAAAAATGCGGTGTGCCGCCCGGATATTCACAAGGAAAGGCCGAACAAAATGTTCATCACTGGCCGCTTCCGCTACTAAATCTCCGCTCCGTTTCGATAAGTGCTGAAGCACCTGTGACTGAACATTTTATTCGGCCTCTCCTATCCGAGTACTATTTGCTCAATACAATATGTATTTTTATTCAAATGATAGATGACCCGATCATTTTTATTTCCGCACCGATGCGTATGGACTTTCCGCTTACGGATTTATAGTTCTTCGAGTCGTTCTCTGATAACCAGTTCCAGTTCTTTCAGGGCTGCGTTTTCATCGTTACCGTCACAGGACAACGTTATCCTATCCCCTGATTTGACACAGGCTGACAGAACACTCAGTACGCTTTTGGCATTGGCCTCTGTTCCGTCTGCTGTCGTTATTGTAATATGTGATTGAAATTTTGTTGCGGCTTTACACAGAATACCTGCAGGTCTCAGATGAAGTCCCGACGGGTTTTGAAGCTGCAGTTCTACACTTACCATCTTCAGTGCCTCCCTCAATATCCTATTTTCTATTCATCACTGGTCTTAGAAATCACCACATGTACATATGCATCTGCGGCCAGTTCCAAATTATCATCAAAGATGACCGTCAGCGGCAGGTCATATTCTCCCTCACCATAATTGCTCACATCGATCAGCGCTGTCAGATTATCTGTTGTCAGACTGTTAATCTCACTGGATATTCCTTTAACTTTCAATGTTACTGCCTTATCAGAAGACCCTGTCCCGCTCTTTTGATAAGTATCGGCTGTATTACTGCCCTTCAGCGATATCTTGCTCAGCGGCAGTTCAAAGGATGTCTCTATAATCTGCTGAATATCCACAACCAATGCAACTGTTGCTTCCTTATCCGTAAATACAACACCATCCGGAAGCTGCTCGGCAAGATTCTGTACAATTGATATGGAATCTTCCACCTTGCTGTTCTTGCCTGAAATATCATAATCCTTCAGTGTTACCTGACTGATCTTGTCCAGATCTTCCTTTCTTCCGGCAACAGTCACCTCTTTCGGTTCATAGGCTGCCGAAACCATCTTGTATCCATGCGCCACCTGTCCCGTTACACCAAAGTCCACCGGCACCGTCTTTGTCTCATAGATTGGCACAGTGACACTGATATCAGTCTGTGAAATATTCAATGTAGAACTCGATACCTCACCCTCGCTCTGATCCAGCAGCTTCAGCGTCGTATTCGTCGTCACATCCGTTGTATTACCGCTGCCTATGCTGACATTGACACTGGCCTCGTTAATCTTATTGACCACCGACTCAGGACCGGATACTGTAACCATATTCGGTGTTGCCACACCCTGACCGATATAATAGCCCTCAGAAACCTTGCCATTCGTATTCACTTTGACATTTAACGACTTCTCAACCAGATCTTCTATTTCAACCTTGAGTGCTGTGCTGCTTCCAATTGGTGTGATCTCAAGACTCGGATATTTCGGGCATGAGACATCCACCATGACCGCACCTGTAATCGACAGTGTGGAAAGATCTGCCACTGCCAGAAGATCATCCTTCGACAATCGATTGACCACCGAGGTCTTTCCCTTGACCTTGACACTGACTGTATTGCCGCCTACATAGCTGTAGGCCTTACCTGCTTCAGTGATCTGATCTCCATTCACTTCCGTCACGCTGATATCTGAAAATTCACGGGTATACACCGGATCTTCAATGCTTAAAACGACAATCCATACCAGAATTGCAAGAGCCAATGACAGAAGTTTCAAACCAAAATTATGCGTCAGTCTTTCTCTCATTCTTAATCCTTCCCATCAGCTTTTTACGTTTGCCTTCTTCTATTCCCTGTGTAATCTCTGAAAGTTTCTTCTTCAATTCATCCTGTCCAACATCCCGCTTCAGCAATCCGCCTTCCGCTATTGAAACAGCACCGGTTTCTTCCGAAACAATAATCGTCAGACTATCGGAAACTTCACTGATGCCAACGCCGGCACGATGTCTTGTTCCCAACTCTTTGCTAAGTTCCATATTGTCACTCAGCGGCAGATAACAGGTCGCCGCTACAATTCGCTGGTTCCTTATGAATACCGCACCATCATGGAGCGGTGTATTATGTTCAAAAATATTCATCAGCAGCTGACTGGATATCTGTGCATCAATGGGAATACCCGTACGCTCGTATTCATTGAGAATCACCTGCTTCTCCATAACGATCAGCGCACCGGTTTTGACCTTGCCCATCTCATATACGGCACGTACAATTTCGGAATTGATCTTGTCCAGACTTCTCCTGTCCTCCTCTGCGCGCACCGTTGCCGGACCGAAAATAGAGAAGATAATATTCTTCCTTCCCAGCTGTTCCAATGCACGTCTGAGCTCAGGCTGAAAAACAATCACAACAACCGTCACAAGCACACCTGCGGTCTTCGACATGATCCATGTCAGTGTTGTCAGATGAAAGAAATAGGAACCCAGGGCAAGAACCGTCACGACAACAATGCCCTTCAGAAGTGTCCAGGCTCTGGTGTTCTTGACCCATATCAGCAGTTCATAAATAATAACTGTGAGGATAAGGATTTCAACAATATAGGTAATATGAAACGACTGCGGCAATCCAATATTCGTCAATGATTTCATCCAGTTATTCATTTCATATCCCCCCTGTCTTTCACTGATTCCCGTTAACTATTCCTCATGATCCTTCGATGCCTGCACCTCTTTGGATGCAAACGCCTTCTTCCTGGAATTCATCTTCACAACATTCTTCTCCGGTTCCGATATGAAAATCTTCGGAACAGCCTTTACATAATAATAATAATCGTCATCTTCAAATTGTATATATTCTTTTCTGGAATAATCTACAGCACATTTCATAAACTGCAAAAATACTGCCAGTAAAGTACCAATGATGATACCCACGTTCGTCATGATTATATTCAGCTCTGTTCCAAATGCCGCTGCACAGAAAAACGTAACAATGATCTCTGCTGCTGCACCGGCCACAATCGCTGCATACCAGGCATAATCAAAGGATAACTGACTGATCAGATAAACAACCGTCATCGTCACTGCTGCCGCAATGGCATAAGACCAGATAGACTTGTCATCGGCTAACTGACCGAAAATCGTGCTGATGGCTTCTGTCGCACCTTCAAGGTTGATGGACATGCCTGTACCTGTCATGGATACAGCCGCACATGCATATCCCAGAAACTTCACCATAAACAGACCGATCACTGCCGGAACAACCGCATAAGGTGAAAAATACATACCTGCCAGGATCGGGATCATATAATGAAGATTGTACTGCATCAGTACCGGCACCGCCAGCAACACAACACTCTGTCCCGGTGCAAACTTCAAAAACATCAGATACACGATGAGCATAACCACAACTGTCAGAACAGCAAGCAAAACGGACAGCTTCACCATATGTGCTGCAATAACTGCTGCCACGATAAATACCGAAAAACTGCCCGGAATAATCGAGCAGATCAATGCCAGCAATATATTGACCATCGGATTGTTCAAAACTTCAAAATATCCAAGCTGTGAATTGACACAACTGAAAACAAACATCATTCCTATAAACTTGGCAATGATCAGGAACCATGTCTCGTATTCTTTCACAAAGCGATTGATTCTGTCCCTCATCACAAAAATCTCCGTCATCTCTTATCCTCCTGTGATCGGCTGTTCTTCTCACCGCACTGGTCAATATGGCGCAGTATGCGATAATACTTCTTTAACTGTTTATGGCTTGACTGATACTGCCATGCATAATAAATAATACCAATACCCGTATAAATAAGCGCAAGAATCAGGTAAACAAGCAGTACTTCCTTCAGGAACACCATCAACTGCATATTCGCTGCTAATGCGAATATATCCTCAATCTTGCAAACCGCATAGAGTCCTACCATCAGAATATAGGCAACCGTCACACCAATCATGTTCTTCATCAGATGGAGTCTGACATAATCACCAAGAAAATATTCATTTCGTTCAAGATCCGTATGTCCCTGACGCTTCTCATAAATAGAAGCTCTGGTCATCCAGCGGATTTTCTCTTCATTCAGCATAAACTTATCCTTTCCTCTATTATTCAATCCGGGCGTTTCTTCCCGCCGGGATAACCCAAAAGGTATATTGAGTATACCACATTTATACCTTATATGCCATAATTTAGAGAAAAAAAGTAATATGCGATACAGCCGTCTTAATGTACCGTCAAATCCTTAATAACCTCTCCGGCAATGATCAGGCCCACCACAGACGGGACAAAGGCTGTACTTCCCGGAATCTGACGTCTCTGTGTACAGGTTCTTGCACTTCCCGGCGGACAGATACAATGTGACCTGCAGCTGTTGGCCGTATCATCAATCGGTGTTAATGCCTTTTCTTTCGAATAAACAACTTTCAGCTTGCGGATGCCCCTTTTCTTCAGCTCCCGGCGCATAACCTTTGCCAGAGGGCATACCGATGTCTTATAAATATCCGCCACTTCAAAAGCTGTCGGATCCAGTTTATTGCCAGCTCCCATTGAACTGATGATCGGTGTACCGGCCTTCTGCGCAGCCTCCACAAGCATAATCTTGCCCGTGACGGTATCGATGGCATCCACAACATAATCATAGACAGAAAAATCAAAAGCATCTGCCGTATCCGGCATAAAAAATATCTTATAGGTATTGACCACTGCATCCGGATTAATATCCAGAATTCTTTCTTTGGCTGCATCCACTTTGTACTGTCCGATTGTTTTTCTTGTTGCAATAATCTGACGATTGATATTCGTCAGGCACACCCTGTCATCATCAATCAGATCCAGCGTGCCGACGCCGCTTCTTGCCAGGGCTTCAACTGTAAATCCGCCGACACCGCCTATTCCAAAAACTGCCACTCTGGCATTTTTCAGTTTTTCCATATTGTCATGTCCCAGCAGTAATTCTGTTCTAGAAAACTGATTCAACATATTTTCCTCCTAAATTCAATGCACGCATTTACAACATTCCTTATCAAAGTCCTTCCTGTCAGGCGTGTACCATCCATTAACCGCGGTATCTGTTGAGTACCGCATATATTTCCTGCGTCCTCGGCCGTGCCAGCCCGCAGGGTACATAGCCACTGCAAAAAGCCTGCCATCCTTTTTTCTCAAAAAGTGTTTCTATTTCACTGACAGATTCCCGGACTGTCTGTGCTGACTTTGCCTTCTCCAGAAGATAACGCATAAAATAAGCCAATGCCGTTGTCTGCTCACTGTCTGCCAGCTGCTCTGTATATCTCAGATCAACGTTTTCCTTATCAAGCATCAGCATTTCTTTGCCCATGATCTTCACTTTCATTGTACGCGGACGATCTGCGGCACCTGATCCATGCCGTCCTCTCCGGCCGCCGCGTTCTCTGCCCGTGTCCGTCACTTCCCGTTTATGACCGGCTGCCGGACTTTTTCTGTCAAATACCGGCATCTCAAAGGCTGCAGTCTGCACCTGCTCCATAACATGCTGTCCACAGGCATTTTGTCCACAGATGTTGCGGACTTTTTCCGTGATATCCACCACATGATAGCGATCCATCTGGATAACTCTGTCTGCTTCATAAAAGAATGCGCCTGAGCTTCCGGCAACAAGAATTGTCGATATACCCGCCTGCTCATAAAGTGCGCGCATCCGCTCGATAAATGGCGTAATCGGCTCTTTCTCCCGGGAAATCACCCGCTGCATCAGCGCATCCCGCACCATAAAATTCGTTGCCGATGTATCTTCATCGATCAATAACAGCCGTGTCCCCGCCTCCATGCTCTCAACAACTCCCGCAGCCTGAGAAGTGCTACCGCTGGCATCCATCGTTGAAAAGCAGGTCGTATCCCTGCCATTCGGAAGATCATTGATGAACATGGAAATATCTACATTCCTCACAGAACGCCCATCTTCCGCTCTGAGCTTCACTGCCGTATTGTCTGTGATAACCAATTCCCTGCCATCACCGCCGATATGATTATACACACCGTTTTGCAGAGCCTCCAAAAATGTAGACTTGCCATGATAACCGCCGCCGACGATCAGCGTAATGCCCTCAGGTACAGCCATTCCTGTTACCTTGCCGCGATGCGGCAGTTCAACCGTCTCTGTCATTGAATCCGGTGCCGTAAACGGAACGCTTCCTGTCATCGGCAGTTCTGACACACCGCTCTTTCTCGGCAAAACAGAACCATTTGCCGCAAAAGCGACCCATTGCCTCTCCACAAGTATCTTCCGCAGCGCTTCCTGATCCTCTGCCAGCCAGACAGCCTGTTCCACTGCTCGATGATCAAGCCTTCGCCAGCACATGGCATTCTCGATGCACTCCGGCAGAAAATCAAATAATATCTTCTCCAGCTCCTTGGCCTGAATCGTCCTTCCAAAAGCCGGAAAACCCACATGAAATCTGAGAATAATCCCTTCCCCGTCAATTTCGCAGGCGCTTCGCTCCAGTACCTCCTGGCCGCACCGGCTGATGCTCATCAGACCGCTCTTGCCGGATCCCCTGGCCTTGAAATTGCATTTTTCAAACTGTCTCCCTGCTTCACGGACAATATAATCTCTGAGTGCTGTTTTTGCATACGGATTCTCATAATATCGCTCCGGAATCCTGGCCTGTCTGTGAGACAACTCCACATGCAGACTGGAAGGTGAGGCAAACGGATCTCCCTGCACATGATCAATGGTTAATCTATATTTCTCAAACTGCCAGGTTCCTGCCAGTGCCTTATAGGCCGGATAGCTCCGCCTGTCCATCCCCCGCAGTTCATTTTGAAGCTCTTCAGCTGTTCGCATTCCAAAAATCTCCTTTCGGCCATTTTGACTCTTACTATTTTATTACAACTCATTCTCCCGGTCAATCACTGAACGAAAGGAATTCAACAAAGTACGCATCTGAGTCAGCAACGTAAAAAGCTGCCTTCCGGGAACTTTCCGAAAAGCAGCCTGTAAAGTAAAATATGTCATCTGTTACAAAAACATCAGCAAATGATACATGGCAAATGCGCATACCCATGCAATGGCGCACTGCAGAATAACCACACCAATGGCCCATTTCTGTCCCAGTTCCCTTCGTATGGATGCAATGGCAGCTATACACGGCGTATAAAGCAAACAGAATACAAGCAATGCTGCCGCTGCTTTTGTCGATATCAGCGACGTCAGTGCAGTTGTTGTCCCAAACAAAATAGATAATGTGGAAACAACGCTCTCTTTGGCAATAAAACCGGTGATCAATGCTGTTGATATTCTCCAGTCACCGAATCCAAGCGGCGCAAAAACAGGTGCGATCACACCGGCAATACCGGCCAGGATACTGTCTTTGGATTCTGTCACCATATTCAGATGCGGACTGAATGTTGTCAGGAACCAGACAATAATTGTTGCCAGAAATATAACCGTAAATGCTCGCTGAAGGAAATCTTTTGCCTTATCCCACAAAAGCTGCAAAACATTCTTGGCTCCCGGCATTCTGTAATTCGGCAGCTCCATAACAAAAGGTACCGCATCCCCTTTGAAAATACTGTTCTTCGCAATCATTGCCACCAGAATACCGACTGCAATACCGCCAAAATAAAGTGCAACCATAATCAATCCGCTGTACTCCGGGAAAAATGCTGCCGTAAAAAATCCGTAAATCGGCAGTTTTGCGGTACAGCTCATAAACGGAATCAGCATGATCGTCATCTTACGGTCACGTTCTGATGGCAGGGTTCTACTGGCCATAACCCCCGGTACTGAACACCCAAAGCCGACCAGCATCGGTACGATACTTCGTCCCGAAAGACCGATCTTTCTCAACAGCTTATCCATAACAAAAGCCACTCTGGCCATGTAACCTGTATCCTCCAGAAGTGACAGGAAGAAGAACAACGTCACGATGATCGGCAGGAAGCTTAACACACTGCCGACGCCATTAAAAATGCCGTTAATAATCAACGAATGCAGGGCATCATTCACATTCCATGCTGTCATTCCCGCATCTGCCAGTTCCGTCAGCCATCCAATGAACTGTTCAAGCAGTCCCTGCAGCCATGCCCCGATCACGTTGAATGTCAGCCAGAAAACCAGCGCCATAATACCGATAAAAGATGGAATAGCTGTATATTTGCCGGTAAGGATCTGATCAATCTTACGACTTCTCTCGCGTTCCTTGCTCTCATGCGGTTTGACCACGCATGCTTCTGTCAGGTGCTGGATAAATGAAAAACGCATATCCGCAATGGCCGCTGCACGATCAAGTCCGCGCTCCTCCTCCATCTGACAGATAATATGCTCAAGCATCTCCTGCTCATTCTGCGACAGTTTCAAAGCTTCCAGGATGCCGTTATCGCCCTCCACCAGCTTTGTGGCCGCAAAGCGCACAGGGAGGCCGGCCTGTATGGCATGATCTTCAATCAGATGCATAATGCCATGCAGACAGCGGTGAACCGCACCGCCATGATCACTCTCATCGCAGAAATCTTTCCTTCCGCGGCATTCCTGATACTTCGCCACATGCAGCGCATGACTTGCAAGTTCCTCAATACCTTCATTCTTCGCTGCCGAAATCGGTACAACCGGAATTCCAAGAAATGTCTCCATCTCATTGATATCAACGGTTCCGCCATTGCCGCGCATCTCGTCCATCATATTCAATGCCAGCACCATCGGTACATCCAATTCCATCAGCTGCATGGTCAGATAAAGATTTCTCTCAATGTTGGTTGCATCCACAATATTAATAATACCTGTCGGCTTTTCATCAAGAATAAACTGCCTTGAGACAATTTCCTCACTTGTATAGGGTGACAGGGAATAAATTCCCGGCAAATCTGTCACCAGTGTATTCTCATGTCCTCTGATCACACCGCTCTTACGGTCCACAGTAACTCCCGGGAAATTACCTACATGCTGGTTGGAACCGGTGAGCTGATTAAATAATGTTGTCTTACCGCAATTCTGATTGCCCGCCAATGCAAAAGTCAGTGTTGTCCCATCCGGAAGCGGATGCTCCGTCTCCTTCTCATGGTATTTGCCACCCTCACCAAGACCGGGATGATCCGTAAAGCGCCCGCTTTCCTTCAATCTTCCACCTTTTCCCGCCTTAGAGGCCTCATGTTCGGCTCCTGCCTTCTGAACTTCTTCAATCTCTATCTGCTCTGCATCTGCCAGTCTCAGTGTCAATTCGTATCCGTGAAGCCTCAGCTCCATCGGATCTCCCATCGGCGCATACTTCACAAGTGTTACCTGAACCCCCGGAATCATGCCCATATCCAGAAAATGCTGCCTAAGGGCACCTCTTCCGCCTACTGTCGTGATAACGGCAGATTCACCCATCTGTAAATCTCTTAATGTCATTTTATGTCTCCTATTGATAAAAAAAATCAATTCTTACGGAGTTAGTCTATCCTTATTAATAATTTTTGTCAATAGCTGTCGAGGCAGAATATAGTAAACAAAATAAAACGTTCTTTCCCACAAAGAAATCGTGCCCACCAAAGTGTTCACGATTTCTTATTTTGCGTGTTTTTATTTCTACAATTCACCGGCCTTTGCTGCCCTTTTTCTCACCTGTCTGCCGATGATCACGGCCAGCACCGTCAAAACGATATCTTTTGGTACAAATGCTGTCAGAGAATAAATAATAATGCCTCTCAGATCATTACCTGAAAGCAATGCCCACTGCAGGGCGCCCACACCTTCACAGACAGCCAGACCCACCAGAGATAAAATAATATTCACTGTCATATTCAGCTTTGCATTCTGCGTCTTCGGCTGGATACCGCATAAAATTGTCATCACCGGCCACGCAATGATGTAACCGCCTGTCAGGCCTGTCAGAACAGAAAGCCCGCCTTTAAAATTAGCAAAAACCGGAACGCCAACGGCACCGATTAAAATATACACAAGAACCGCCAGAACACCTCTCTTCCAGCCCAGGATCACACCCACCAGTGCAACCGCAAAAACCTGCACCGTAATCGGGACACCTGTCGGCATCGGCAGGGAAACCTGGGACATAACCGCCAGAAATGCGGCAAACATGCCGGCTAACACAATATTCTTCACTGAAATTCTGTTTGAAAATTCATTTTCCATGGTAACAACTCCTCTACATCTCTTCTTAATGTAGAAACAAGCATTTGCAAAAAAGAATTATTCAAGAAAAGCTGTTCGTGTAAAACTATAACTTTTTTTGCAAATGCTTGTTTCTTTCATTCAAATAAAAATTTCTGATGTTGGTATTGTAAACCATGAAAAGCCTATTGTCAACCTTTTTTATATTTAAGTTAACAATAGGCTTATATACATTTTCTATATGCACTTTTCAATACCCTTGAAGTTTCGCACACCGCTTTACGCCTGAGAATAAATCTCAATGACCATCTGCGCTGTCTCTACCATGTTAGTTCCGTTATCCATGCTGCATTTCTGTATGTACCTGTGAGCTTCGACCTCGGACATATTCTTTGTCTCCATCAAAAGGCTTTTGGCATGCTCAAGCAAGGCTCTCTCAGCGGATGAACGCTCCTTCGGCTTCTCTCTGCGCTTCTTGCGTCGGCGTATGATGGTTATCTCGATGGCCTGCAATGTTGTAAACAGATCATAGACTTTGACCGGCATGGGAATTTTGATAACGTTGTACTCAAAAATATGGCTCAGATTACCCTGAGAGGCCATAACGATCATCTGCCATGTATCCGGAAGATCCGCCAGAAGGTCACTGTAAGTCATATCCTGGTACTTATAGCCCGACACAACAATGCCGTCGGAGCCTTCCATCTGATCAACGGCCTGACTGACAGCGGCTCCGTTGGTACAGACAGTGACCACATTATGCCCGTGCCTCATCAGAAGGTTGCGGATATTAATGCCATCCTTCTGGCTTGAAAAGACAACGATAATATTAACCACTCTTTTCCACCTCCATTAATGATTCATCAAGAAGGGGAAAAAATTAAATTTTGTACAGATACTGGTCAATCTCCCAGTTTGTGATCTGTCTGCGGTATTCATCCCATTCCGCGTATTTTGCCTCGATGTATTTGCTGCTGGCATGTTTGCCCAGAGTATCACAGATATACTGATCAGCCTCCAGCTCTTTAACTGCATCAAAAAGATTCAGCGGCAGTTCTTCAATGCTCTCTGCTGCTTTTTCTGCTGCTGTCATCTCAAAAATATTCTTATCCACATTCGGCATCGGCATTTTCTTTTCTTTTAATCCTTCTAAACCCGCTGCCAGGCATGCTGCCAGTACAAGATATGGGTTGCCGGCCGGATCAGGACTTCTGAGTTCAATACGACGTCCGGTTCCTCGGGTTGCCGGAATACGGATCAGCGGGCTTCTGTTGATGGAAGACCAGGCAATATGCACCGGTGCCTCATACCCCGGTACAAGTCGCTTATAGGAATTGACCAACGGATTCGTCAATGCCATCAGACCTTTTGCATGCTTTAACAGACCGGCCAGGAAATAATAGGCTTCTTTGCTGAGACCATTCTCATCATTCGGATCACCAAAAATATTGTTGCCATCCTGGTCATCCAGTGACATATTGATATGCATGCCGGAACCAGGCACACCGTAAACAGGCTTCGGCATAAAGGACGCATGAAGACCATGGCGTTTTGCAATGGATTTGACAACCAGCTTGAAGGTTTCAATATTGTCCGCTGTATGAAGAGCATCCGTATACTTAAAGTCAATCTCATGCTGTGCCGGTGCAACTTCATGATGGGATGCCTCGATTTCAAATCCCATTTCCTCAAGGGTCAGCACCATATCACGTCTTGCATTTTCACCAAGGTCAATAGGGCCAAGATCAAAATAACCGCCTTTTTCATGGGTTTCTGTCGTCGGCATACCATAATCATCTGTATGGAAAAGGAAGAATTCCAATTCAGGACCGACATTGAATGTATAGCCCATCGCATCTGCCTCTTTAATCACTTTCTTTAAAATATAACGGGGATCGCCCTCAAAAGGTTCACCGTTCGGTTTGTAAACATCGCAGATCAGACGTGCCACCTTGCCCTGCTGCGGACGCCACGGAAAGATCTCAAATGTATTCAGGTCAGGTACCAGATACATATCGGATTCTTCGATTCTGGCAAAGCCTTCGATCGAAGAGCCGTCAAACATACAGCCATTGTCCAGTACTTTTTCAATCTGACTGGCTGTGATCGCCACATTCTTCAATGCTCCGAAAATATCCGTAAACTGGAGTCGGATAAATTCAACATCATCATCTTCCACCATCTGAATAATGTCCTTTTTTGTATATTTTGCCATTACGCTCTCTCCTTATATTAAGATAGTTCAACTATATCAATAATGCCCTTTCTTTGTCAATATTGTAAAAAATTTACGTCAGGCATATACAAAAAGACCGCAAAAGGGCAGGGAATTCTCACTCCACACACTGCCCCCTTGCAGTCTTTTCCATATTTTGTATTTAGTTTAGCATACTTTTTCTCAATTGACCAGCATGAATCTTTTCATACCGTCAAAATGTCAGAAGCTTTTAGATTTCAGCGATATCGATCACGGAAAGTGTCTCCATATTGGCATTTTCAAGGCTTGTTACCAATGCTGCCGCTGTATCCAAGGATGTCAGACATGTGCATCCTGTCTCAATGGCATTTCGACGGATCAGGAAACCATCTCTGCTCTTGTCACGGCCCTGTGTCGGTGTATCGATAACAAGGTCGACTTCACCGGCAAGGATCAGATCCAGCGCATTTGGTGAGCCTGCAGAAATCTTCTTGATCTTGATGGCAGGAATGCCGTTCTCAATGAGCTTATCTGCAGTGCTGCGGGTTGCATAGATGGTATAACCCAATTTCTGGAAGCGTGCTGCGATCGGTACTAATTCATCTTTGTCCGCATCATTGACTGTACAGATCATCTTCTTTGTCCGCGGCAGATTGATGCCGGCACCGATAAATGATTTGTACAGGGCTTCCTCAAATGTCTTGGCAATACCAAGGACTTCGCCCGTTGACTTCATTTCAGGTCCAAGGCTTGTCTCGGCACCACGCAGTTTCTCGAATGAGAATACCGGCTGTTTGATGGCAATATAATCTGCTTTCTTCTGAAGACCCGGCTCATAACCAAGCTCTCTGATCGTCTTGCCCACGATACATTTTGATGCAATATCGACAATCGGAATACCTGTTACCTTGCTGATATAAGGTACCGTACGGCTTGAACGAGGGTTTACTTCAATAACATAAACCTCTTCTTGATATACAATAAACTGAATGTTCAGAAGACCTTTGACATGCAGGCCTTTCGCCAGTTTCGCTGTGTAATCTTCAATCTTATCAATAACGGCATCGCTCAAATGCTGTGCAGGATAGATGGAAATACTATCACCGCTGTGGATACCGGCTCTCTCAATATGTTCCATGATGCCAGGGATCAGGACATCTTTGCCGTCGCAGACACCATCCACTTCGACTTCCTTACCCATCAGATACTTATCGATCAGGATCGGATGTTCCTGAACTGTCTGATTGATAATATTCATAAATTCGACAATATCGCCATCACTAACTGCAATCTGCATACCCTGTCCGCCAAGAACATAAGAAGGACGGATCAGTACCGGGTAACCCAGATGGTTGGCTGCCTTCAATGCTTCTTCTGTTGTGAATACTGTTGTGCCTGCAGGTCTCGGGATCTTACACTTCTCAAGGATTTCATCAAACAGCTCTCTGTCTTCAGCTGCATCTACATCCTCTGCCTGTGTACCATAAATCGGCACACCCATCTTCATGATGGCCTGTGTCAGTTTAATGGCTGTCTGGCCGCCGAACTGAACAACCGCACCGTCCGGATGCTCCAAACGAACGATATTCTCCACATCTTCAGGTGTTAATGGTTCGAAATACAGTTTATCTGCAATATCAAAGTCCGTGCTGACTGTTTCCGGGTTGTTGTTGACAATAATTGTCTCATAACCGCAGTCTGCCAATGCCCATACACTGTGAACGGAGCAGTAGTCAAACTCTATACCCTGACCGATACGGATTGGGCCTGAACCCAGTACAAGGACTTTCTTACGCATCTTCTCGCCAACTTCAACTTCATTTTCATTGCCGAAGCATGAATAATAATATGGTGTTTCGGATTCAAACTCAGCTGCACATGTATCAACCATCTTGAATGCTGCAACGATATCGTTTCTGTAACGATAAGCTTTCACTTCTGCTTCGGACTGATGTGTAAACTCAGCAATGGCCTTATCAGGGAATTCCATACGCTTTGCTTCTTTCATCAGTTCAACAGACATAGGCTCTGTTTTCAGACGCTGTTCCATCTTGACAAGATTGGCGATCTTATCCAGGAACCAGAGATCGATCTTATTGATGGCATGGATTTCTTCCAGTGTATAACCACGACGAATAGCCTCTGCGATACAGAAAAGACGTCTGTCATCAATTCTATATAAATGTTCTTTCAGTTCTTCATCTGTCAGCTCATGGTATTTGCCGTAATCCAGGCTGTAAATATTCTGTTCCAGAGAACGGATGGCTTTCATCAGCGCACCTTCAAAATTCTGGCAGATACTCATAACCTCGCCTGTGGCTTTCATCTGAGTCGTCAGTGTACGTTTCGCTGTAATAAATTTATCAAAAGGCCATTTCGGGATTTTGACAACCACATAATCAAGGGCCGGTTCAAAGCTGGCGTATGTTTTGCCGGTAACCGCATTCTTGATTTCATCCAAGGCATAACCCAGAGCGATCTTGGCAGCAACTTTGGCGATCGGGTAACCGGTTGCCTTGGAAGCTAACGCTGAAGAACGGGATACACGCGGATTAACCTCGATAACACAATATTCAAAACTGTTTGGATTCAGTGCATACTGTACGTTGCAGCCGCCGTGGATATCCAGTTCCTGAATGATGTTCAGGGCAGATGTACGAAGCATCTGATACTCTTTATCCCCCAGAGTCTGTGAAGGTGCCACAACGATACTGTCTCCTGTATGAACGCCCACAGGATCGATATTCTCCATATTACATACGGTAATGCAGTTGCCGTAGCTGTCACGGATCACTTCATATTCAATTTCTTTCCAACCGCCGATATAACGTTCAACAAGAACCTGACCGACACGGCTCAGTCTCAGACCATTGCTGGCAATATCATGCAGCTGCTGTGCATCATGGGCAATACCGCCGCCGCTGCCGCCCAGTGTATAAGCTGGTCTGATAACAACCGGATAACCGTTCTTCTCTGCAAAATCAAAACATCCCTGAAGTGTTGTGCAGACTTCACTGGCTGCACATGGCTCGCCGATCTTCTCCATTGTCTCTTTGAATGCCAGACGGTCTTCGGCTTTCTTGATAGTCTGTGAAGAAGTACCGATCATTCTGACACGATTTTCAACCAGGAATCCGCTCTCATCCAGCTCCATAGCCAGATTCAGTGCAGCCTGTCCGCCAAGTGTCGGAAGAATGCTGTCCGGTTCTTCTTTCTTGATAATCTTCTTCAAAACCTCTGTTGTCAGCGGTTCAATATACACTTTGTCTGCAATCTGTTTATCCGTCATGATGGTTGCCGGATTGGAATTGACCAGTACAACCTCAATACCTTCTTCTTTCAGAGAACGGCAGGCCTGTGTACCTGCGTAATCAAACTCTGCTGCCTGTCCTATGACAATCGGACCAGAACCAATAACCAGAACTTTTTTAATACTATTATTCTTCGGCATCTTTATTGACCTCCATCATGTCTATGAATTTATCGAAAAGGAACGCTGTATCCTGTGGACCCGGGCAGGCTTCAGGATGGAACTGCACCGTAAAAATATTCTTGCCAAGGTAATGCAGACCTTCTGTGCTGGCATCATTGGCATTAATGAAACTGATCTCAGCTACATCTTCCGGTACTGTCTTATCTGCTACCACATAACCATGGTTTTGTGAAGACATATACACACGGCCTGTTGTCAGATCTTTGACCGGATGATTGGCACCTCTATGCCCCCATTTCATCTTTCTTGTATCAGCGCCATTGGCCAGCGCCATAAGCTGATGTCCAAGACAGATTGCAAAAATCGGAATATCTGTTGCATAAAGCTTCTTCAGTTCTTCAATGATCGGTCCGCAATCCTTTGGGTCGCCGGGGCCGTTTGACAGCATAATACCGTCCGGATTGGAAGCAATAATCTCTTCGGCAGATGTATACGCCGGATAAATCGTTACTTCACATCCGCGCTCATTCAGGGATTTGGCAATGTTTTTCTTTGCGCCGAAATCCATCAAAGCTACTTTCATGCCGTCACCCGGAAGGACTGTCTTCTCCTTGCAGCTGACACGTTTTACCGCATCTGTTACTTTGTAAGCCTTAATCTTCGGAAGAACCTCTTCCAGAACAAAATTTTCATTGGTTGTGATCATGCCGTTCATTGTACCGTAGTTTCTCAGACGTTTTGTCAATGCACGTGTATCAACGCCCTGGATACCGGCGATATCATGATCCACCAGGAATTTTTCAAGTTTATCTTCACTTCTGAAGTTGCTTGGGCTATTGGAGATCTCTCTGACGATATAACCGTCTACATAAGATTCCGGATCCTCCATATCCTCATAACATACACCATAATTGCCAATCAACGGATACGTCATAACGACAGACTGGCCGCAATAGGACGGATCTGTTAAAATTTCCAAATAACCTGTCATAGATGTATTAAACACAATTTCACTGATAACTTCTCTGGTAGAACCGATGCTTTCTCCTTCATAAACAGTACCGTCTGCCAAAATCAGAAACGCTTTCATTTTCTCACCTGATCCTTTCTCCTAATTTGCAAAAAAAAAAGATAATTTCATGTCAAAAATAGAAAAGACAATAACATGAAACCTCTTTTTTTAAGTTAATAAATATAAACAGAAAATGGAGAATTTTGTATAAATATGCATTTTCAATCTTTGCGAATATAACCACATCATTGATACTTCCACTCCTGTCCTTTTTTGTAAATAACTTCCAAAAGTCACTTATATTCAATATCTTTCGACACTGAATTTTAAACTGCATGAAGTATACCATAGATTAAAAGCAAATTCAACCTAAATAATTATATGATTATCTGAAA
>NZ_JBBMEK010000012.1:0-28166 GCF_040096555.1 Coprococcus intestinihominis
AATATTTACAGTTGTATTTCTGCTGACGATGAGGAGACAAATAAAGGGGAAAACAAAGTACTTTATAAAGAAAAAAGCGGAACTTCTATGGCTGCGCCTATGGTGGCAGCTTCAGCACTTCTCCTATGGGAGATACAGCCTTCTTTGTCAGCAGGTGAAGTGAAACAGATATTGCTTGAGAATGCTTCTGAAGCCTATGACCCATTAGACAATTCAATCCATCCTATGCTGAATATAGGTAAAGCCGTATTGGCTGTTCAAGGGAAAGCACAGGAAGATGATATTTGGCAGAAATATCTCAAAAACACCTTAATTCCGCAGTATGGCATTATGTCAACGGATTCCTGGAAGCTGGACAATTCACTGCCGACCTGGTCAAAGGGGGATGATTCTCCTGCGGATGGCATTTTAAGTGCGCTGATAGAGGATTTTGACAGAGACGGGGACGATGAACTGCTTGTGGTACGCTTTGAGAAAGAAGATAATAAGAAATTGTATCTGGAAGTATTCGAGAATTATGACGGAGCCGTCGAGCTGGCCACAGGCGCCAAGTTTGATATTGACTGGCTGTGCCGAACCTGTCAGAACAACAGACTTTCTGTTTTTGCAGAGAAGAAGGATGGTATGTGTCGGATTTATCTTTATGCTTTTCAGAGGGGCAATGGCGGCGGAGATGAGTCGCTTGTACAGTTGGAGTATGAGCAGGTGATGATGCCTCAAATTACCCTTGAAAATTACTGGAGCTTCAGGATGGGCAGTGATGGAACCGCTTCTGTGCAGTCAGGTACCTTGAAGCTCAATGAAATAAATCAAGCGGTCGGGTTGTGGGATTATGGTCAGGGCACTGATCAGGCAGAGGCTGATTATGAGGAGACAGCCGGGGCACCGTATGAATCGGACAGTTATCCGGAATCTTTCATAGGGATGCTGGAAGATTTTTATGGGAATCTCGAGGAAACCACCGGACTGGTACATAAGACGGAATTGCCGCAGTATTTGGGGGATGATTCCATTGGAATTTATGTATCTGCTGATGATGTGTATAGCGGGGAAATGCTCTATACAGCTAAGAATCTTTTTGAGGAGGACAGCAATACGATATGGATTGCCTCACTGGATAACCATATGTATCATGATTTGAGCAGCAATACCATAGAAAATACAATGATACCGCAGGATTATACCGGAATTGTTAGATAGCTATAATAATATGTTGAAAGAAATCAGGCAATGCATAGACGTTTTTAGGGGGAAGAAATTCCACGGGCATCCATCTATGCGTATGCTGAATCAGAGCATCATCCCTCATTAATTGTCCGGGAGGGTGAGCTGCAAAGAGCCTGTGAACTGGAAAGAATTGCGCGGCGTGCAATTGATGCCAATCCGAATAGCAGATTTGGGTCTGTGGAAGAAATGTATGACGAGATCGTAAAGGCAGAATGAAAGTGGCAGAGAAAATTCATGCATGGTATCTGATGTATTGTAAAATTGGCGGGTTTTATTTACAAACGATTGCGGCAAGGGTATAATATACAGGAAATCCGGTTATATTTTATAGAAATAGTTGTCGACGGATGTCAGGACAGCTATTTTTATGTGTACAAAAGAGAGGAAATGCGTTATGAATATCAAAAAATTGACATTAACTGCCTTCTTTGCGGCCATTGCTGTTGCAGGAAGTTTATTTTCGTTCCCGGTTCTGGGGTCGAGATGTTCACCGATTCAGCATCTGGTGAATGTCATGTGTGCCATTTTATTAGGCCCATGGTATGGACTGGCGGCAGCCTTTCTGGCAGCATTGATTCGTAATATTCTGGGACTTGGAACACTTCTGGCCTTCCCGGGAAGCATGTGCGGAGCCCTATTATCCGGTCTGCTGTACAAGTGGATGAAAAAGCTGCCGGCAGCTTATATCGGCGAAGTGGTCGGTACAGGTATTATCGGCGGCATGCTGTCTTATCCGATTGCCGCAGTGCTGATGGGCAATCAGACGGCAGCTTTATTCACCTTTGTTGTACCATTTCTGATCAGTACTGTTGGTGGCACGATCATGGCCATCGTGATCACAATGACAATGAAGAAAACAAAGGTGCTGGCAAAGTTTCAGCAGCAGATCAACAGCTAACCGGAAATATTGCCGGTCACAGTTACCGTTGCTGTGCCTGGGGTCAGTGTATAGGCGCCGGTTGTCTGGCTTTGTACATATGTGGCGGCCGGTATATTGATGACACCTGCGTTGGTGGAGAAAACACCGGTTGCCTGATCGTAGCTGTAGTTTGATGTCGGCAGAACTGTTCCATTGTAGGTGACGGAGATATCCGAAAGAATCGGTGTAAATGTGTCTCTAATCTGAACCAGATCATCATCGGTGGTGGCGGTATTGCCATAATTCTGAATACTGAAAGTATAGGTGATGCGGCCGTTTTCGGCAATCTGAGCAGGACAGATACCTTTGACAATGGACAGATTAGGTACAGTGGCTGTTGAAATTGTGTGTGTGGCTGTCAGCGGTGCAGCCAGTTGAGCGCCGGTGACACGGACAGTGTTTATCACGTTGCCCGTTGCAGCAAGGGGTGCATAATCATTGATATCAGCCTGGTAGATAAATGCAGCATTGCCGCCGGACGGAATAGAGACACCGGTTATTGTGATGCCATCTGCGGCGGTGACGGTTGGTGCAGGCTGTAAAGTGCCGTTAATAAGCAGCTGCATGGAATTCGGAATGTAAGTGAGTGGGTACAGGGTGATAGTTTCCGGTGTATCCGTTGTAAAGCTGTAAGCACCGAGATTGTCAGTGACGGTCAAGTCGCTAAAGGCTGTTGTGCCGGAATTGACAATACTGAAGATATAAGTGATACGGTCGCCGGAGGTGTAAGTGTCAGAAAGTGCTGTTTTTGATGCGGCTAACACTTCCAGAATCTGACCGTAAGCGATATTGGAATTGGCTGTGATGCCATTATAGGAAAGCTGTGCCTGATTGGAAAAAGTAGGCATAAATAAGACTCCTTTCAAATGAGTGTACTGGGAAATCATGTTCCCTGATATATCATATGAAAAGGAGTCTTTATTGTTCTTGTCAAATCATTATTCATATACAGCAGAAAGGCTGATACAGAGATTTATTTGAGTGCATCGCCCACAATGGCGTCCTTTCTGCTGAGGATATCATCACTGAGCAGCTCTTCCGTCACTTTCTCAAAACCGATGCGATGGATGGTATCGGAGAGACGTTCACCCTTCTGTCCCTGTTCCGCGAAGAAGAGGATTGTCTTCTCGAGAGTAGCAAGAACTTCTTCCTCTGTGGTAAAAATCTTAGGGATCCGTTTGCCCATAGCCACTTTCTTGCCCCAACGGCCGCCGATGACGATGGAGTAACCGGCGATATAATCTTCGTTCACATGGAATGGACATTTGTGGAGGCAGCGTCCGCAGCGATTGCACTTGTCAGGGTCAATAAATACCTTGCCGTCAACAACCTTTGGCAGACTGATCGGACAGGCAGCTTCAATCTGACATTTCTTACAGCCTTTGCAGAGATCTGTGTTTGGCTGAGGAACACGCTGACCGTAGATACCAAAGTCGTTCAGGGATGGTTTGACACAGTTGTTCGGACATCCGCCCACAGCAATCTTGAATTTGTGCGGAAGTGTTAATCCGCGGTAGCCTTTGTAGAAAAGGTGATGGATTTTCTCAGATAAAGCATATGTATCGATGAGACCGTACTGACAGGTGGTACCTTTACAGGAGACGACAGGACGGATTTTGGCACCTGTACCGCCGGTTTCAAGGCCTTCTTTGGCAAGATAAGCGATAAAATCAGGAATCTTGTCGTATTCGACGCCGATGACTTCCTGTGAGAGACGGGTTGTCATGGTGATCTGGCCGCTGCCGTAAAGGGCTGCAGCATCGGCAATACATCTCGCCTGGGCAGTTGTGATCCGTCCGTTGCCGGTAACGACACGGGCGTTAAATTTGTTCGTGCCTTTATTATTCAAAAAGCCAAGGCCTTTCAGACGTTTAATCTCATCCGCACTGACAGGAGTCTCAGACGGTGCATCGGAAGCAGGTTCACTCTGATGGGATGCAATAAATGCCTCCAGAACATCAGCGGCCTTTTCAACCGTGATCAGGCAGCGGCGGTCATCACCCTCCGGATAACGATAGCGCGCCTTCAATTCCTCACAGTTGTCACTGCCGAGGGAAGCCTTGAAAGTGTCAACATATTCTGCACAGAGTTCCTTGAAGCCTTCTGTTTCATGGGCCTTGTCACCGCAGAAAAGCAGGCTGAGCACAGACATGGCAGCTGAAAGCGCACCGCACGTATTGCCGCAGCCCATACCGGCGCCGAATCCGGAAGCCAGCTTTAATGCGCGTTCATCAAGACCGAGATCATAGGCCTTGTTGGCAGCGCGCAGGATGCATTCCCCGCAGTTATAATTCTGATTCATATAAAAATCATTTGCAATTTTACGTAACATATAATACCTCCTCGAGTGTTCGCATAATTTAATTATACTATAGACATTTCATAATGTCTTTAATTGTTTTGCAATTAATAAGACTTCGTGCTACTATTAAATTTATAAGGGGCAATGAAGAATGCCAGTTATGGTATGATTAAATGTAACTGTTCAGAGCCAAGCAAAATTTCAAAAAACAGGTATAAAATGCTTGCATTTTTAAGACTGTTTTTGAAATTTTATTTGGCGGATACGCCACACCGACGAAATGCGTAGCATTTTGGAGGTTAGCTCTGAACAGTTACGATTAAATAATATAAAAGGATCCGGAGGGAATATGCGATGAGAAGAGCTGACAGAGAAGTAACAGATGTGGATGGGATGATCGATATTATCGACCACTGCAAAGTGTGTCATATTGCGTTGATGGACGGCGAGTGGCCGTATATTGTGGCTATGAATTTTGCGTACAGATATGAAAATGATCAGTTAGTGATTTATCTTCACAGTGCCAAAGAAGGAAAGAAACTGGATCTGCTTCGGAAGGACGATCATGTTTGCTTTGAAATGGATTATGATCATGAAATGATCCCGGCAAAGTATGCCTGTGCTTACAATTTCCGATATGCAAGTGTTGTGGGCCGGGGACATTGTGAGATTATTACGGATGTGGATGAGAAGATTAAAGCCCTGGAACTGCTGATGAAGCACCAGACAGGGGAAGATTTTGTGATGGAAGCGAAGCATACACTGGCGGTTGAAATTCTGAAGATCACTGTTGAAGAATTTACCGGCAAGAGACGTTTTAAGAAATAGATATAGATGATAAAGGACGGATATAAGATGGCGACAACAATTCATAAAATGTCCTGCCCGTATGACTGCCCTTCCACCTGTGGACTTGAGGCAGAGATTGAAGACGGCAGATTGATCAAGGTGAAGAATGATAAGACACATCCGGTGTCAAAGAACGGCATTTGCCGCAAGATGCAGCACTATGAGCAGGATATTTATTCAGCAGACAGGCTGAGGACACCTCTGCGTCGTGTGGGCAGAAAGGGTGAAGCAAAGTTTGAGCCCATTAGCTGGGACGAGGCAGTAAGGGAGATTACAGATCAGTTTAAAGCAATCATAGAGAAATGGGGGGCCGAGGCGATTTTACCCTGTGTCTATTCCGGCGTCATGAGCGATATTCAGCGTAACTGCGGAGATGCTTTTTTTAACCGCATGGGTGCGTCGGAACTTGTTAAAACACTGTGTTCATCGGCAAAAGGTGCCGGCTATGATGCGGTTGTGGGCAAAACCGGATGTCTTGAGCCGACAGAGTTAAACGACAGTGATCTGTATCTGATCTGGAGCTGTAATATGGCAGCCACAAGACTTCAGACTCTGGCGGATCTGCAGAAACCGGCCAACAGACATAAGAAGAAAATATTGATCGATGTGTATCCGAACCCGACGGCAGCGTACTGTGACCAGGTGATCACCATCAAGGCGGGAACAGACGGGGCACTGGCTTTATCCATGATGCATGTGCTTAAGAATGAACATTTGGTGGATAAATCTTTTGTGGAGAAGTATACCAGTGGATATCCGGCATTTGCAGAGACATTGGATGTCTATACCCCGGAATGGGCTGAGAGTGAAACCGGTATTCCGGCAGAAGTGATCCGGCAGCTGGCCAGAGAATTTGGTCAGGCCAAGGCACCGGCCATTATACTGGGCAGCGGCAATTCCCGCCACGGCAATGGCGGTATGACGGTGCGTCTGATTACGATTTTATCCGCGCTGACCGGGGCATGGCAGCATCCTGGCGGCGGATTATGTGGCTGTACGCCGATTGATACGGATTATGTGAATAAATCGCTGATCACCCGTCCGGATTTCCGAAAGAAGCCGGCAAGAAAGATCAATATCAATCAGATCGGGCAGGCCCTTGCCATGGAAGGCAAAGAGGCAGTTCGGGGATTTTATGTGTATGGATGCAATCCGGCCAATACAGTCAGTGATCAGCAGCTGATTATCCGGGGACTTGAACGGGAAGATTTATTTACCGTTGTGCATGAACGCTTTATGACAGATACTGCCAGATATGCGGATATTGTACTGCCGGCCACATTTTCTGTGGAACAGACGGATATTTATCGGGCTTATGGGTATTGTACCCTGAGTACAGGCCGTAAACTGGTGGATGCACCGGGAGAATGCAGGAGCAACTGGGATACATTCTGCCTTCTGGCAAAAGGCATGGGGTATGCGGATGATTATTTTGACCGGTCAGAGAATGAGATGCTGGATATTTTGCTGAGTCATCCGACCAGGGCGATTGCAGAGACTTCCGATGAGGCGAAGGAAACGCTCCGACAGGGTGGTTCTATTGCGTTGCCATTTTCAGATCATCTGGCCTTTGGCACTGAAACCGGCAAAATGCTGATCGTCAATGAGAAACTGGCAGAACCGATGCCGCATTATACGGCAGGTTACAGCGGAAAATGTCAGGACTATCCGCTGCATCTGGTGGCCGCCCCAAGTGTGTGGAGTCTTAACTCTACATTCCTTGACAGAGAGCATCTGATGGCATCCCGCAAGGAAATGACGCTGTGGCTGAATCCGGAGGATGCTGGTACACGGCAGATCACAGACGGTATGCCGGTGATGGCCTTTAATGAGCTGGGTGAAGTGCAGTTTACAGCCCGGGTAGATGACCGGGTGGCCGCGGGCAATGCGGTATCTGAAGGGATTTTTGCCGGCCATCAGACGCAGAACGGCAGCGGGTTTAATACACTGACCCATGGCAGACTGTCAGATATCGGTGCGGCAACAACCATGAATGATAATCGCGTAGATGTACGTCCGTTACAGCGCGTTTAAAGAAATTAAGCTTCAAAAGAGAAAACAGTCTGATCAGACAGAAAGAAAAAGAAAAGCTCCGAAGACAGGTGTTGGATGACTGCGCACCTGAGTTTCGGAGCTTTTTTTACAGCACGGCAGGATTTGGAATGATCAGGATGAGATTAGATTATCCCTGTGTCAGAATATTCTTTACATGCTGGATTTCCTGAGTGCTGGCCTTTTCAGCCGGCACATAATACTGATGGGCTCTTGCCAGCTGATAGATTTCCTCCTGGGAAGTCTCGCAGGCATTTCTAAGCTGTTTTAATGTCTGTTTCAGCTGTTTGTTTTCTGTTTGCGGAATCATTTCACCAAATCGTGTTAATTCGCCATTGATGCCGGCCAGTGTGTCGGCAACCATTGTTTTTTCATCGATCATTTTCAAAAACCTCCTTTAATGGAAAAACTGCATGAGCTGCTGTTTGTTCTGCATGGCCGACTGGGCAGATTTCTGGAAAAACTGTTTGATCTGAGGATCGGAAGCGCCGGAAGCATATTCCATCATTTTCTTGTGAGAGGTTTCGTAGCCGCCGATGAGATGGCGGAGATTCTGCAAATCCAATACTGATAATTCGTCCATAGTGTGACCTCCTGTGAAAAATTACATGTAATGAAAATATCACACGAAACATTACAGATTGAATGTTTCAAAGGCATTATTTGCCATGCTGTGAAGGAATCATTACAATGTTTACGTATCTATTGTGCGCAGTGGCCGTTTCGTTATGTACGGAAAAATTTTCAAATTCAGATCAGTCCCATGCTTTTTAAAAGGAAGATCCAGAAAGTCAGTGTGACGGAGGACAGCAGAGTTGCCATGACAATGATACTGGAGGACAAAACACCGTCATTGCCCATGTTTTTGGCCATGATGTAACAGGTAACCGTTGTCGGAGAACCAACCATAATGAGGATGGCCACCAGAGCACTTTCGCGGAAGCCCATGGCAATGGCAAATGGAAAATAGATGGCCGGTAGGGCCACCAGTTTGATAAAGGTGGCGATCATGGTCGGTTTCAGTTTCTTGATGGCTTTGCGGCCTTCAAAACCGGCACCTACAGCAAGCAGTGCCATCGGCGTGGCTGTCTGGGCAACATTTGTCACTGTTTTTAATACCAGAGGCGGCAGCTCGATATTCAGCAGAGAAAAAGGCACACCTGCGGCGATGCCGAGAATGATCGGATTGGTCAGGATATTTTTGAAGGCGCGTTTGATGGTGGCCGCTTTGTCTGAGTGATCCTGATTGTTGGCGCAAAACGTCAGAATGATGACGGAATAAATATTGTACAGAGGTACGGCAGAAACGATCATCAGCGGTGTCATACCGGAATTGCCATAGATATTCTGGACAAAGGCAATGCCGAGAACGGCGGCGCTGCCCCGGGCGGAGGCCTGGGTGAAAGCGCCCACCATAGACTTGTCCTTCATAAAGATGCTTGTCAATGCCCAGATGCCCATAAACATGATGGTGGTGCCAACCATACAGAAAATGACAAATTTCGGGTCGAAAGCATCTTTGATCGGTGTGGTGGCAATGTCTTTGAACAATAGGACGGGCAATGATACTTTGAAGACAAACTTGTTGATGATATCAACAAAATTCTCGTTGAACATCTTTTTCTGCATTAAAAACCAGCCAAGAACAATAACCAGAAAGACCGGCAGTGTTGCATTCAGGCTGAACATAAAATTACTCATTGGTTAAAACCTCTTTTTCTTTGAAATATATCTCCTGATGTTTAGAGTAACATTCACGCTGTCTGATGTCAATGCACACAGAAAGTATCTGATGCATATGCTGATATATGAATTTGGAATGGTGGGTATAACAGATGGCCATAAAGATATTTATTGATCAGGGACATAATCCTTCGGGCCCGAATACCGGCGCGGAGGGCTTTGGACTGAAAGAGCAGGATATAACTTATCAGGTAGGAAAAGATTTGGCAGCGCTTTTGCGGGCGGATGAACGTTTTGAAGTCCGCCTGTCACGGAATACCCCGGAAGAACGTCTGGGGACCAGCAATGCGACAAGTCTGGCGGCAAGGGTGCGAGCGGCAAATGCATGGCCGGCAGATTATTTTGTCAGTATTCATGCTAATGCCAATACAGATCCTGCTATTAATGGGACAGAGGTCTATGTCTACCGCAAATATACTCAGTCCTATTATCTGGCACAGCACATATTAAATGCCGTTGTTAATATTGTGGGAACCAAAGATAATGGCGTTCGGGCAAATCCGTCGCTGTATGTGCTCAGAAGAACCAACATGCCGGCGGTTCTGGTGGAATTGGCTTATCTGACCAATGCAGGGGATGCGGGGAAGCTTGAGACCATGCAGTCGGAATTCGCAAGAGGTATTTATGAAGGGATGCTCAGCTATTTTGGCATGGACCAGTAATTGGAGCATAAAAATAGGAAAAATAAAAATATGGCAGTGAAAAAAGTCGATACAGATGTAAACATGATATAATGAGCGTTAGTGAGAGGGAGCAAGCAATGCTTGTTCATCGTGAACGGCGAATGGCGATCATGATATAATAGGAAACAAATGATAAGGCATTGAAGGAGGAATATCATGCGGTATAAGAAGTTTGGCAAAACAGGACTGGAAGTTTCCGAGATTTGTCTTGGAACATGGGGCATCGGTGGCGCCGGTTGGGATGCACACTCAGATGAGGAGAGAATGGATGCAATCAAAGCGGCTCTTGATTGCGGCATTAATTTTATTGATACAGCACCGGCGTATAATGCAGGAAGAGCAGAGCAATATATCGGCGAGACACTGCATTGTCTGGGGGCCCGGAAACATGTTATTCTAACGACAAAGTGCGGCAATAAATATGTGGACGGTCAATATATCCGCTGCGGCTCGGAAGCATTGATTCGCAGACAGTGTGAGGAGTCTCTCAGAAATCTTCAGACGGATTATATTGATCTGTATCTGGTGCACTGGCCGGATCCGAATGTATCGATGGAGGAAACCATTGGTGCGGTGGCTCAGTTGAAAAAGGAAGGCAAGATCCTGCATGCTGGTGTTTCCAACTTTACAAAAGAACAGATAGAAGAGGCGGGAAAGTATTGTGAAATCGAGGCCTATCAGCCGCAGTACTCCATGCTGGACGGGGATAATGAGGCAGTCATCCGGTGGGCTGCGGCGCAAGATATGGGAATTATGAGTTACGGGACCCTTGGCGGAGGTATTTTGACAGGAACATACAGGGAAGTGCGAACATTTGGCGAGACGGATAATAGAAATCGCTTTTATCCATATTTCAGAGAGCCACTTTTTTCAAAGGTCATGGAACTGTTGGAAGTGATGGATGCCATAGCGTCGGAAAGAGGCGTTCCGTTGGCTCAGATTGCTGTGAACTGGACATTGCAGCAGCCTTTTATCACGTCGTGTATTGCGGGGGCTCAGAGCCGGAAGAAGGTGGAGGAAAACTGTGCAGGACTTGAATGGCAGCTGACAGAGGATGAAATGCACAGACTGGATCAGGCAATACAACGATATCAATTTCCTGTCCAATGCGGTGAAGTTTACCAAAGAAGGTGAGATTATTGTGGAGAGCGTTCCGGATAAGGGCTCTGATTTTTCGGTATTTCTTCGTTTGCCGGAGGCATCCATGGAAGAACATGCGGATGTGCAGACACAGACAGCCGTGAAGACTGAAGAGGCAGATTATGAAGATGCTTTCCGAGGTCGCCGCATTCTGTTAGCGGAAGATATTTTTGCGGATCATGATGAAGGTTATTATGATTTTATATTAATGGATGTACAGATGCCGGCACCTTTGGCGGTGATGATTCAGAAATAAGAAAAGCCGGAGACAGGTTTTCATCCAATAAAAAGGCTGTGAAAGATGAATCGTTTCTGATTCATTCTTCACAGCCTTTTTGGCGACTAGTTTTAAAGGCAATTTGCCTTTTTAGTGTGAGTTTTCTTTGCTCGATGAGGTATCAGAGGCATCAGAAGCTGCTTTTGGGTCATTGGCTTTTGAGGCATCAAAGTCTTTTGGTATGAAGACATTATCAGGATTGATCTCCGGAATGATGACATTAGACAAATCAGTCTTCAGGTGCTTTTTATAGAGCATATAATCAAAGATATGATTCATCAGATAAACAAGTACGGCGATAATCGGAACACCCAGGAACATGCCCACAACGCCGCATGTAGCGCCGCCTACTGTGATGGCAAAAATAATCCAGATTGGGGAAAGTCCTGTGGAATCTCCGAGAATCTTCGGACCGAGGATGGTTCCGTCAAACTGCTGCAGCAGCAAAATAAGAATCAGGAAAATTAAAGCCTGTTTCGGAGAGATGATCAATAAAATGATCAGTCCCGGAATAGCCCCGATAAATGGACCGAAGTACGGGATCATATTGGTAATGCCGACGATGATACTGATAAGCAGTGCGTACTGCAGATGCAGAATGCACATGAGTACAAAGCAGATAATGCCGATGATCAGCGAATCCAGCGCTTTGCCGATGATATACTGACCGAAGATGTGGTTGCATTCTTTAATTGTGAAAATGACCTTATAGGCGGTCTCCTGGTCAAATAATGCATAGATAATACGTTTCATACCGTGGATGATCCGATGCTTGCTGGACATCAGATAACACGAAATAACAAAGGCCAGAATGATATTGATAATCCAGCTGATAATGGACATACCGGCATTGTAGATCATCGGTACGATGTCGGTCATCACTGCCTGAACCGAATTGATAGCATTCGGCAGCGCATTGTTGATGGTGTCGATGATATAAGCAAAATCAATATTCGGGTAACGTTCATTCAACAGATTCAGATTCGTCATGATCGTGTCATACAAAGAGGATGACTGACGAATCAGTTCCAGAATACTTTCAACAATCTGTGGAATAACAAATGTCAGCACAAGGGCAATAAAGCCGATGACAATGACATAGGCCAGCAGCAGAGAAAGAAACTTGTGCAGCTTTGCAAACTTCTGAGAGGCTGTCCGGCTGAAAAGGATGTGGTCAATCCTGTTTACCAACGGGTTGATAAAGTAAGCAATCAGAAATGCAATCAAAAATGGTGACAATGTCGATAAAATCGAAGATGTATAGATCTGCATATCTCTCCAGTTGTTGATAAACTTGAAAATGATCAGGCAGATTGTAAAAGTTGCAACTACATAAGTACATATGGAAAAGTATTTGTTGTTGGATTCAAACTTCTTTTTCTTTCCGGAACTTTTCTCGGAATTAGGAGCGGGCTGCCGTGTGTGTTCTGGTAACGCCATAATGTGTGTTTCGCCTCCGGTAAAATAAATATAGGGACAGAACCAGGCATCTGTTGGGATGCTTTGGTAATCAAAAGATACTGTTTCTATTATATGCGCTTTGATATGCTAAATACAAGATGAAAAATAAATTTTTGCCAAAAACAGACAACTAATAGATGATGAAAGCAATGATAGAGGACGGGCTACGGTCAGAAAAGGGTGCTGTGCCAACAGGAAAAAGGAAACTCTGAAAAAAATTTGAAAAAAACAAAAAAACTTTAAAAAAGTTGTTGACAAAAAGAGATTTCTGCGGTAAGATTAATAGCGTCGCTGAGGTAATCACTTCGGATGACGGGTAAGCGCTTTTAGCTCAGTTGGTAGAGCACCTGACTCTTAATCAGGGTGTCCAGGGTTCGAGCCCCTGAAGGCGCATCAAAAGCACTGTTTTTGCAGACATAGGAGCTGCGGGGGCGGTGCTTTTTTCGTGTTTGGAAACGATTGAGCAGATTTTGTTACAAATCTTTCAGAATGTCCACTTTATAGACAATCCTGGCAAAAGTTTGTCGGAATAATATGATGCATAAGACATGGTGAAACCTTGATTTTACCGTGTATTATCTGCTTTATGTAACTTTTTTCAAAATAATAAACCAGGAATAAATTGTATAAATATCAGTACATTGTTAATTGCGGTGTCAACAATAGACACATTGAAGGCTGTGTCTGATTTGGCCAAATTAGGTGTTCCATCCTTCTTGAATCGTGCTATAATGATTGTACAGAAAAAAATACATAAGTAACGGCCATTACTTCTATGCAATATCTACTGAATAAAAATAAATTGTAGTAAAAGCGGAGGTAAGATTATGATTAAAGTGAATTTACAGAATACAGCAGTTCAGAACATGTTAACAGGACAGAACACATTAGACAGTGTATTTATCGATGGCAATTCAATCTTATTTATCGAGAAGCCAGAGTATCTGAAACAGCTTTACAGAGATGAGATCAAAGCCAGAGCAATCAAAGTCAACCTGAAGGTGGCAAGGGAAGAAATCCACAAGAGGACTCAGGATGACAGATACAACAATCTGGATGATATGGAGACCTTGAAGAAGTTCAGAGCACAGACCGATGAGCTGAGAGAGACAGAGAAAGAATACAGACGAATGCTCGGTGAGTGCGAGAATGTGAAGATGATTCCTGTTTACAGCGGCACGAAGCTGGATGTTACAACCGGTGATAGTGTTGAAGTGAAACAGGCTGAGTTTGAAGATTATATTGAAACTGAGGGCAACAAGGCGAGAATGGTACTGGATATCCTGGCGCTGGATGCTGACAGACTTGAGAGAGACTGTCAGTGGCTTCAGACAAAGGGATGCGGCATCAACATCATGACAACACCGGGGGTTCCGCTGGCAGTTGAAGGCGGTACACTGGAAGAGGCCATTGCGGCATTGATTGAGGAAAAGGCAGCATAAATAATATGTTTGCAAAACAACCTGAATAGTTACCTGAATTTCATATTAGAATCCATAAACATTGGGCGTAATGAAGATATAACAGAGGTGTCTGTGATTGGCAGAAAAAGTCAGTCACAGGCATCTTTTTTGCTGTCTGGATGGCCTGGAGCATTACTGGAATGGCCTGCAGCCTCAGCAGAGCCATTGACTTTACTCAGTGAACATGCTACCATATGAAAAGTATTTTTACTTTTAATATCAAAGGAGTTTGTATGGATTACGTTAAAAAATATGGCGAATTGATCAAGGATAAAGCAGGTGTAAAGCCTGAACGTGCGCGCTCCATGATTCGTCTGGGACTGCGTGCGGAGAATGCAAGAACAAAACTGCTTCCGAATAAAGAGATGCCGAAGGCTTTTCGTATGCTGACCCATCTGGCGATGGAAAGTGTGTTAAAGGCTCTGGATCATCCGGAGAAATCCTGTTGGACGAATATTTTTGCCCCGGTGGAGATTATGCAGTGCTTTGGTCTGCAGTGTGTGTCCATGGAGTGTCTGTCATCATTTATGTCCGGTTTTAAAATAGAAGATTATCTCATTGATTATGCACAGAATGAGGGCATTGCTTCAACACTTTGTTCCTATCACAAGAATTTTATCGGTGGTGTGGATTCCGGTGTCTTGCCGAAAGCAGCCATGTCAGTGACTACATCCATGATCTGTGATGGCAATATCAACACATTTCGGCATATGGAGCAGAAACATCAGGTGGGTAGTTATGTGCTGGATATTCCGAATACTTACTCGCCGGAAGCAGAGCGTTATGTGGTGGGACAGCTTCAGGAGCTGATCGAATTGCTGGAGACAAAAACCGGGCAGAAGCTGGATATGAATGATCTGAAGGCGGCAATCCAACGTGAAAATGAATCAAAAGAATATTACAAAGCCTTTTTGAAAGAACAGAAGCACAGATATTATCCAAATACCATGACATTGGATCTGTATATGCTGTTTGCCTCACATTTGAATATCGGTACCCGGGAAACTCTTGATTTCTTTAAATGTCTGGCAGAAGATGTCAAAACTTATCCGGAATTTAATGGAAAGGGCATTTTGTGGGTACATCTGATGCCTTACTATCAGGAAACTTTACAGCAATATATGAATTATCAGGAGAAATACTACATTCAGGCCTGTGATCTGAATCTGGATTACATGGAACCGTTGGATGCAGCACATCCTCTGGAAGCACTGGCAAAAAAGATGATTTTGAATATTTATAATGGACCGTATGAGAGAAAGGTTGAGATGATACGTCATCTTGTCAAAGAATTTCAGTCGGATGCGGTGATTCATTTCTGCCACTGGGGCTGCAAGCAGTCCTCCGGCGGCGTGATGCTTTTAAAAGAAGCCATGCGTGAGGAAAATGTACCGATGCTGATTCTTGACGGAGATGCCCTGGATCGAAGAAACAGTCATGACGGACAGATCAAGACGCGTCTGCAGGCATTTCTGGAGCTGATTGACAATATTGAGGAGGACAAGGACTGATGATTGGATATGTATGTAAATATACACCGGTGGAAGTTTTTGAGGCCATGGGTGTCGAAATCGGACGAATTCAGCCGGAAGTGACCAATTTCAACCAGGCAGATACATTGATGCATCCGAATATCTGCTCATTTACCAAGTCAGTGCTGGAGGATGTGCTGGCCGGGGATTATGAAGGGGTTGTACTTACTACATGCTGTGACAGCATCCGACGTCTGTACGATGTGCTGAAACAGCAGTGTCCGGGTAAATTCCTGTATCTGTTGGACGTGCCGAGAAAAATAAATGATTTTTCCACGGATATGTATCGCAAAAATATTCTGGATATGGTGCATGCCTATGAAGCATTTTCAGGGAAAATTTTTGATGAGATTGTATTAAAACAGCTGCTGGAACGCCGTGAAGCGGGGCAGAATCTTCGAACCGCACCGAAAAATAAGGCTTCCGTGCATATCGGTCTGATGGGTGCCAGATGCAGCAAGGGCATTATTGATTTGTTGGAAAACAGAGGCGTGGATATTTTATTTGATATGACCTGTACAGGTCTTAAGCGGGAATTTCATGTAGAACCGGACAATCTGCTGCAGGCTTATGCATGGCAGCTGCTGAATCAGGTACCTTGTCTTCGTATGGTAAAGGCGGTCAACAGAGAGAATTATATGGAAGGTTTCAGGGATCGGTTAGACGGTATTCTTTATCATACAGTGCAGTTTTGTGATAACTATGCCTATGAGTACACAGATTTGAAGCATCGTTTGGATATCCCGATGCTGATGGTGGAGACAGATGCCACCAAGCAGTGTGAGGGTCAGATTCGAACGAGAGTGGAGGCCTTTATTGAATCTCTGAAAATTGCGAAGGGTGCCTCAATTGGCAAAAAGAGTCTGAAAAAAGCGGAGGATGGAAAAATGTATGTACTTGGTATTGACAGCGGTTCGACATCAACTAATGCTGTTATCTTAAATGAGAATAAAGAAATCGTGGCTTTTGATGTTGTCCGTACTGGGGCGAAAAGCGGCGAGAGTGCGGAGAGAATTTTGTCGGAAATTCTTGAAAGAGCCGGATTAAAGCGGGAAGATATTTCTCTGATTGTGTCCACAGGTTATGGCCGTGTCAGTATTCCTTTTGCAGATGAAAATGTGACAGAAATCAGTTGTCACGGACGGGGCGCACATTATTTTAATCCGGATGTGCGGACGATTCTCGACATCGGCGGCCAGGACAGCAAGGCCATTCGGTTGAATGAAAACGGCGAAGTGGTGGATTTTGTTATGAATGATAAATGCGCTGCCGGCACAGGCCGTTTCCTTGAAATGATGGCAAGAACACTGGAAATGGATATCAGTGAAATGGGGCCGGAATCCCTGAAATGGAAGGAAGACATTGATATCAGCAGCATGTGTTCTGTTTTTGCGGAATCGGAAGTTATTTCTCTGATTGCTTTAAATAAAGAAAAAGCGGATATCGCTCATGGTCTGCATAAAGCCATCGCCAATAAATCCTATTCTTTGTTGAAACGTGTCGGATTAAATGAGACATTTATGATGACGGGCGGTGTTGCTAAAAATCCTGGTGTTGTCAAAGCGGTGGAGGAAAAGCTTGGCAGTAAACTTTTTATCTGTAAGGAACCGGAGATTGTGGGCGCCCTGGGTGCAGCACTTTTTGGATTAGATAAGTAATGGTAAAAATCGCAGCGATATTTGAGAAGATCGAATACGCAGTGAGAAAATGACCGGCGGTGTTTGAGATGCCTGAATATGCAGTGCAAATGGTTGCAGTGCATTTGGGAGCTTGATATAATGAATGGACAGTCAGTGACTAATAATAGAATATGTGGGGGAAATGTTATGAGTCAGGCAAAGATATTCAAACTTTTGTCAGAAGCTTATGGGTTGACATGGAGCGGTGGTATTGCAGCGGAAGAGATTGACGGCTGTCCGGTGACATTGAAAGAGGACAGGTATTATGTTCAGGTGAGTGCCTATATGCCGGAGAGGGTATATGAGGCGAAACATGAGATCTTCAATGAGCAGATGAAGGCAGTCAAAGGGGTCAAGTGCGGGTTTGATAAGAAAACAAGCCGCATAACCACAGTATTGTCACAGCCGAACCGTGTGGTGGAGCAGTATGGTGCGCTCCGCGAGATCATCAAACAGTACGCAGCTCCTTATGTTGAGGAAGACAAGTGTCCTTACTGCGGACAGGGCGAATGTGATATGGCAGCCATTTATAATAATCAATACAGGCGAGTCCATGTGCGGTGTCATCAGTATCATACAGACAGGACGAGGGATGTTGTGTTGTCCGGTCAGGGCAATCTGGCAATGGGAATCATCGGTGCTCTCGCAGGTGCAGTGCTCTTTATGGCGATTGCACTGGCAATCGGCATCTTTGCAGAAAGATCTTATGGTTGGTTTTTTGTCCTGGCAACGTTCGCAGCGTTAGGCGGATACAAGCTGTTCCATGGGCCTTACGGAAGGACCGGCATGGTGACAGTTACCCTTTGCAGTATTCTGTCAATGGTATTGTATCTGTTTTGTGAAATGGTCTATCTCATTGCACAGTACTATGAGCTGGCCATCGGAGAAGTGCTGAAGCAATGGCCGGCAGTCATTCAGATTGCCTTCTCGCCGGATAATCTGGCAGAATCCTGGTTCCAGCTTATCTTCTTCCTGGGTGGTCTGGCCTGGTTCCTGATCAAGCGGCCATTGTCCAAGCAGAAGGTTGTGGGCACAATGGATGTGATGGATGATTTCAACAGGGCTTTATAGAAGTGCAGAAATTCGAATAAGAAACAGGTCTGCACAGCAGACTCGAATTTCGCTCAGGACTCACCAGAGAGTCTTGAAGATTACAAAAGATAAACACCATGACGATTGGAAGCGCCATGGTGTTTGTCTTTTGTGCATGTAAAAACTTGTCTTTGGTAGTTTGATAAAGCAGTTGTCTTTGGTAATTCATCTTTTGTGTTTGCTAATGAATCATTTGCAGCTTGCAATGTATCTTTTGTGGTTTGCAATGGATCATCAGGAGTGAGATCTTTTGTGTTTTATGAGAAGTTTTTGTCTTTCGTGTTCTAAAGAGGATAAAGGGATTCTCTCATGGTAACTGCAAAGTGCTTTATCTTTGGTGTTTTGTAGAAGTTTTATCTTTTGTATGATTGAATTATAGCACAGGTTTCGTGACAAATAAAGTCAAAATGTGTAACATAGTTATGTAAAAGTTGTAACATAGGCGAAAAGGTGACAAACATTTCGCTGTGTTTTAGGCTTGTGTCAGGTAGGCTGAAAATGGTATACTAGATGCGTGATGTCTTGCATATTGAAGTGTGGGACAGGCAAAGAGAAAGAAGTTTTTAACGGTGATGGATGGCAGATTGCGAAAACGGAGGTGACAGGATGCCGGGATATGTGATTCATCTGGCAGAGGCGGAATTGATATTGGACAAGATGCGTAAGCTCAGGCAGACTGATGATGCTTTTGAGCAGGCTTTTCTTACGGGTACCCTGCTTCCGGATACCAGATTAAAAGGGGAAAAGCGTTTTTCACATTTCTGGGACCCGGATAAGCTGGAATGTCTGGCACTGGGACCGGATTTGGCCCGTTTTACAGATGAATACGGACAGCGGCTGAATGAGCCGGTGATGCTTGGCTATCTGGCGCATTTGCATCTGGATGCCCGTTATGTGACGGAATACTGGCCGACAGTCATGGCCTTTTATGGCTGTACCGGGGAACCGGAATATAGGAAAGCCCATATTGCGGAAGTGGAGATCAAACGGCTTCAGAAGTGCGTGCCGGTGAGTCAGTTTTTCTCCATTGATTATTATTATGGAGATTACACAAAACTCAACGGTTACTTTATTCATAAATATCACCTCAGAGTACCAAAATGGCAGAGCATTCCGATGTCGCCGCCGGAGGAAGTTAACCTGCAGGATATGCAGATGATCTGCAGAGAACTGGATCATTTGAAGAAGGAATGCCATGCCGGCGACGAGAAGAGAATACAGGTCTTTGAACTTGGATCATTGGAGCGGTTTATGGCAGCCTCGGCGGAGGAATTTTGTGATAGCTACATTTAACGATTAACCAGGATGAAGAAATCAAGGAGGGAAGATAATGAATTATATTTTGACAGCTGCAACGGCTGTATCCAAGGAAGCCGGTTCAATGAGCGAAATGCTGCCGAAGTTTGGTGTCATTGCCCTTGTGGTAGTGATTATTTTAATCGGCATGTTTATTTATGCGAAGAAAAAGAAATAAACATTAGAACCAATTGCCGCAGCATGCATAGAATAATGAAAAAGGGTGAAAATATGCGCCTTTTCTTCACAAAAATGCATGGTTTGGGCAATGACTATATTTATATGGACGGCTTTGACAGTCGGATGTCAAAGCCTGCAGCATGGCCGTTGGAGCAAAAAGGCCAGCTGGCGGTTATGATGAGCCGGAGGCATACGGGAATCGGTGCCGACGGCTTAATTTTTATTCAGCCCTCAGAAGAAGCTGCTTTCCGGATGGAAATGTATAATGCTGATGGTTCAAGGGGTGCCATGTGCGGTAATGGTATCCGGTGTGCGGCACGCTATGCCTATGACCATGGCATTAGCACGAATCAGTCTTTTCAGGTGCAGACTGACAGCGGCATAAGGTCCGTTTATATCAGAAAAACAGATGAAGGAGAGCATATAACATCTGTTCGGGTAGACATGGGTGTAATGGCTAACCTTGGGGAGCAGAGAGTCCTGTTAAAAGCAAAGGAAGAATGGACAGATTTTACAGGCGGCAGCTTTCCGGTGCAGTATGTATCGGCAGGCAACCGCCATTGTATTTTCTTTGTAGAAAATGTCGAAGCATTTCCGCTGAAGAAGGCAGCGGAATTGATCCATACCTTGCCTGGTAATGAAGACGGCGTTAATGTCGAAGCCGCAGCCGTTGAAAAAATAGCCGTCACCGGAGAAAAATACATCAAAATGAGAGTCGTTGAGCGTGGATCTGGAGAAACTATGGCCTGTGGCACCGGCGCCTGTGCCGTGACAGCGGCGGCCGTATGGCAGGGATATTGCAGATATGATGAAAATGTGGAGGTCAGGCAGCCCGGAGGCATCTTAACCACAGCTTATCTTGCCGATGGGCGGATGCTGATGGAGGGGCCGACGGAATATGTTTTTGAAGGATATTTTGACATTCCCATCGCTTCGTTTTATAATGGCACCAGATAATTGAAGCTATAAATAAAATAACAGGGAAACTGTGATTCAGTGGTGGAATCACAGTCTCCCTGTTGCCTTCATATGAATTAATCGACAAAATTAAAATTGTCTTTGAATCTCTCTTTGAATACTTCAAATACCTTGTTCAGGGTAGTTGCATCCTCAATGCTGAGGTATTCTTCGTTTTCTTCATCCAGAGGGTGGACTTCAAGGATAATTACTTCACCGTCTGCATTTTCATCTTCGCTTTCAACCGGAAGAAGAACAACATATTCCTTATCATCTAAGTCAATTAAATCCAGAAATTCAAAATCCTTGTCTGTGCCGTCTTCATCGGTCAGTGTAATAATATTCAGTTCTTCTTCGTTGAGAGTTTCATCAAAATCGCTCATGTTCAGTCCTTTCTTCTGAAGGCTGTGGCTTCAGAACCATCAATAATTAAAATTTCAGGCTGTTTCACAGGTATTATACCATGGCAGAACAAAATACATCAACTGATTTTATTGCTATTTTTTTGTAGTTAGAATATAATGATAATATTGTTCAGAATGTTCGAGAGGAGGACATGGATTGAAAGACGCAATAGGAGTCATTGGCGGAATGGGGCCGCTGGCCTCACAGCTTTTTTATAAAATGATAACAGAACATACGGCGGCAGAATGTGATCAGGATCATGTGCCGTTGCTTATTTTAAGTGATGTGACGATGCCGGACAGAACAGGGGCTATTCTGGATGGAAAATATGATGCACCTTATAACAGACTGATGGAGGATGCGAAGTTTCTGGAGAAATATGGCTGTACGGCGGTGGTTGTGACATGCAATACCGCACATTTCTTTATGGATATGATTGAACATGAACTGAGAATTCCTTTTATATCCATGATCAGGGAATCGGCCAAAGAGGTGGCCAGTCTTCATCCGGGCAGTGTCGTTGCGGTACTGGCAACGGATGGAACAGTGAAAGCAGGACTGTACCAGCGTGCATTGGAGGCTGAAGATCTGATTCCATGGGTACCTGATGCAGATATTCAGAAAGAAGTCATGTATCAGATTTATGATCGTATTAAAAAAGGGCTGCCATGTGACAAGGCAAGCTGGCAGAAGATAGAAGATGCCTGTCTGGAAGCCGGATGCAGCCGTGTGCTGCTGGCCTGTACAGAGCTTTCTGTGATTAAGAATGATGAAAAACTGTCAGACTGGTATATTGACCCGATGGAAATTCTGGCAAAAAGAGTAATAGAATTCTCGGGAAAGAAATACCAATAAACACGATGTGGAAAGCTTCTGAATAATCATTGCGTGATAGGTGAATTGTCAAAAATCTATATGGCAATTTTTGACAGGATAGGGCAAGTTTATGATAAATTGTAGAATGAAATTCGACAAGAGATAGAAAAATCTCTTGCCGGATTTCTTTTTTATTTACGGCGAGAAAAAGAAAGCGTGCAAGAGTGAAAAACAAGCTCTTGCACGCTTATTTTATTTTCGGAAAGGATGTGAACATAGTGGCAAGAAAAAAGACAAAGAGACTCCGGTATGAGGACAGAGTAATTATTGAGAGAATGAGCAAGGCTGGAAAAAAAGTGGCTGATATAGCCAATGAGATCGGCGTTCATAGAGATACGATCTATAAAGAATTTACACGATGCGGAGCCACTAAAGAAACGTATAGTGCAGAAAAAGCACAGAGAGAAATCTAATTGCGCGGGCGCAAAAAGGAGAAAAGATGAACAGAAAACAGAGACGAAAGATACGGAGAATCGCGGGAAAAATCAGAGGATGGATTTTGACGGCCATGGCAATCATGGCGGCATACCTGGTATTGTGCGGAGTCGGGATCACAGAGATGCCAGAATGGGGACCGGACTGGTATCCGGTGCAGATCTGCATGGTTGTGATCGGCGGGGGGTGGCTGATAATGTTCATGGCCGCAAACGGAGCTTTCGATGAGATGGATTTATATGATGACGAAGATGAGGAGGATGAGCCATGGGAGGAGTAGGGATTTTCCTGAGTGGAATGGCAGCAGGAGCTTTTCTGGGTGCACTAACAGTGGTAGTGATCGCACTGGTAATGGCAAAACGGAAATAATGAGGAAAAGAAAGAGCGCTCTCTGCATGGGCAGTCCATAGGCCGGTCCGATTCCGGCAGAGCGCAATCCGCGGAAAGGCATCCGCGAATATGCACAGCAAGCCAACAGCTGGCGCATAGGTACCGTGAAAAAATGGCGGTGGTCACTCCAAACCAGAGAGAGTGTGGATGTTCAACAGGTTTTCGTCCTTTTTAATGTGAAAAGGCAAACACGGTATACAAGAGCCGAACAAAGGAGAGCGGTCAGAATGATAAGAGCACCGCCGAAAGGATAAATCAATGAGTAGACATGTAATGGGAGAGAATCCTGTGAAGATTATCAGATGGAGCGGACCTGTGACATTTCCATCCGGAGAGGTTGGATATATGATCTGCAGATCCGGAAGTCTGGAAGAATGCCGGGAATATGCCGAACAGGTAGCGAAAGAGTTCGGAGTAACCGTGGAGGCAGTAATTTGAGCAATAAAAAAGCTGACGTTTCGGAGACGCCAGCCGGTTCACAATAAACGTGAATAACCTAGAATCATAGTACCATTGTGGGCCGAAAAAGTCAAGAAAAACGGGGCATGAGCTGACCCCGTTCGGACTTGATAAAGATATTAAAGATAGGACACAGAGACTATGGTTAAGAGAAAGAGATACAGGTTCAGACAGGGAGATGTCATTGATGTAGAGGAGTTCCATGATGGCAGGTATGGAGGTCCTGGAACAGGGAGGGCAAAGAGAGCCAAACCGACAGAGGAACAGATGAGGGCGGTCAATGCTCAGAACAAAGCCAAGAGATGCAGACAGAGAATGCTGGAGTATTTCGGACAGGGAGACATCTTTGCGACATGGACCTATGAAGTGAGAAACAGGCCACCAGATATGCAGGCGGCATTGAAAGATTTTCAGAAAGCCATGAGATACGTGAGACGTGAGTTCAAAAAGCGAGGATATGAGGTTTTCTGGATAAGAAACATAGAGAGAGGCACAAAGGGAGCCTGGCACATTCATCTGGTCATCAATGAGATTGGAGACACAGCCAGTATCATCACAAAGGCATGGACAAAGGGAGGAACCTGGTCCATTGAAATCAAGAATAGCAAATACTATGACGAGGATTTCACAAAGTTAGCCAACTACATGACAAAGGATGAGCATACCACTGAGGAGAAGAAAGACGGGAAACCGGGAAAACCGAGACTCAGCGAGGCAAGTTATAACACAAGTCGCAATATGCCATTGCCGGAGCCAAAGGTTGACAAGCTCCGAAGATGGAAAGAAGAACCAAAACCCAAAAAAGGATATTACATTGCCAAGATCCACGAGGGTATCAATCCGGTAACAGGATACAAGTACCGGAGATATACCATGATCCGGTTGAAAAGGAGGCGGGAATAAAATGCAGCAGGTAAAAATCTACATAGAGACAGACAGCTCCTCTCCGAAAGCAACAGAGAAACACTATGGATATGTGCTGGAGGTAATGGTCTCCGGCCAGGCAGTAACCCGTGAGGGTTTTGGAAAGATAACAGGGACATATCATCAGACCGTACTGACAGCACTGGCAAAAGCCCTGGACAGGTTCAACCAGTCCTGTGAGGTCTGCATCTGCACAGAGGATGATTTCGTTCTCAATATGCTGGAGCGCAACCTGGCCGTATGGGCCGGAAATGAGTTTTTGACCAGTAAGCGGAAACCAGTGGCCAATCAGCAGGAGTGGATGGAGATATGGAGACTGTCAAACAGGCATCTCATACTGACAGAGCCGGGAAAGCATGAATACACCGGCTGGCTGCAGGGAGAAATAGAAAAGCGAAAGAGGGACAATGATGAAACACAAGATCACAGTCATAAAATATCAAGTGACATTTCCAAGAATGACAAAAAAGCTGTTTGATGAACACGAGAACATTTATCAGATTGCGGTTATCAACATTAGACTGAATGAATTGCAGAAAAAAGGAGCAGCACTGCAGAAAATAGGAAAACCGACAAAGAACGGTACAAAAATGACATTTGCGCCAGTGCAGCGTCCTGGAGAGTGTGAGGCAGAGATGCAGCAGATCCTGGAAGATGGGAAAAAGTTGGGTCTGGAATTTGGAAAAAAGGAGGAATAGACATGTTTGAGAAGTTTGGAGAAGTCAATTCTTTTGGAGAAATCAATGAGCTTGCAGAGAATCTGTTCAATGAGGGAGATACAGAGTCACTGAAAGCCATGGCAAAGGAGAACGGAATCCAGAGTGATTTCGTGGATATGTATCTGCAGGGAGAAATCCCGGTACTGTGCGATCAGCTGACAGCGGCACTGGGAAAGATTGACGTTGAGGTGGCAGAACTGAAACCGAAAGAAATCATGGAGGACTGGGTGGAGTACCTGAGAGGCCAGTGCATGGAAAATGAGTTGCTGGCATTCAATGTCCGGAAGAAAGGAAAGTCACTGAAAGGCTGCATAGCAGCGCTTTTGATGTGGTCGTTCAAGAATCAGCAGACCGTGGACAAGGATATCATCAAGGCAGCAGGCGTATCTGCAAGAAAGGTCACGCTGGGGATCCCGGGCATGGCCAGAGCAAAGCAGATCATCACGGACTACTACATGGGAAAGTAGGTGGGACGGATGAAAAAGAAAGCGATTGAAAAAATACCGTATTTCGGGTTAAAGAAAACCAGCAGAAAGAAAGATGTCAAATACATTGGTGTCACGGCGGTCAAGATTGTTGGACACGAAAAGCATCTTTTCCTGGAGGTATACAGGAACAAAAAAGAATCAAAAGAAATACCGATGGTGCGGATCGTGCTCACAAAAAAGGATTTCGGCACATATTGGCCGGAAAAGGAAGAATGGACGAGGCAGAAAATAAAGCCGGACAGCTGTTATGGCCGAGTGATATGGGGAGAAGAACATCCCACATGGGAGCAGGAGAAAAAAGAAAATATACTCCAGAGCACAGAGGATCTGGAAAGGATAAAGAAGTTCTGCAAAGCCAACGTATACAACGAGGAGCACTGGTGGGAATACATATACAAACATGAGGACGATATTGTAACAACGGCAAGACGGAACAGAGAACACAAGGTGTATATGCGCCGCCAGGAGGCACTGGCAGATAGAATGGCGCACACCAAAGAACTGCCGGAGAAAGAGATCCTGGACAGAGCTGACGGATTGTATTTTCACAATCAGCATTATCTGTATTACAAAAAGCATGGTTGCTATGCACATATAGCCTGCAGCAAGTGCGGAGGAGTTACAGATGCGAGATGGAAAAGCGGAATTTCCTACGAAAGCCAGTTCCAGAGATGGACGGAAGAACCGAGAGAGGGACACTATGGCACCTGTCCAATGTGCGGAGCGCGTGGAGAGTACAAGTGCCAGGGAAAAGTGAAAGGCACTTGTGACAAATATATCTATCTATTCCTGGGACAGAAGTACAAAGAAAACGGAATGGTCATGCGTTATGTGGAAGTTGGGAAAAAGTGGACACTAGGATTCATTTGTGGGGATAAAGGTCCGGAGATGTACAACGCAAGTGAAGAACTCTCCGGAGTGGAGATTGCGAGGGCATATTTTGAGCCAGGGAAAAAAGTCCAGATAGACTATCACAAACATGATCCGTACATGGGGAAAGATTTCTGGGATGACTGCAATTTGTATGGAATGGCAAATATCCCTATCAGTGCCGGTCTGATCATGTCAGAGACATACGAAGAAATGAAAGGGACAATATTCCAGTACAGTGCATTACAGGAATATGCAAAGAACGTCAGGGAGGTCAATCCGATTGACTACCTGGAGCGTTACAGTCAGACGCCACAGATTGAGGTTCTGGTAAAAATGGGACTGACCGATGTGGTAGAAAAACTGGTCAAATGCTACTACGGCATTGTTGCTGATGAGAATGCAAGACGGCCGGATCAGTTCCTGGGAATCCGAAAGGAAAGAGTAAAGCAGCTCATCAGAAAGAAAGGAGACACACACCTACTGGGAGTCATGCAGATGGAGAAACGCCAGGGACAGAACTGGACGGATGAACAGGTGGAGCATCTGGCAGAAACGGATTTGAGCGGAACACAGGTGGAAATGGCAACCAAGTACATGACCTTGCAAAAATTACTCAATCGCATAGAAAAATACTCCGGTTGTGAGTATGGGACAGAGTGCAGCAGTGCCTTAGCAAGAATCAGACACACGGCCACAACCTATGCAGACTATCTGAGCATGAGAATAAACCTGGGATACGACCTCAACAACACGGTATATCAACAGCCGCAGGACTTAGAGGCGGAACATAACAAAATGGTCATGGAAACCAACAAAGAAGAAATGGACAAACGCCTCAAAGAGGTGGCAGAGCGTTATCCGGAGATTCGGCACGTTTACAGAGGACTCAGAAATAAATATCTCTACGAAGATGATAAATATATCATCAGACCGGCCAGATCGGCAGAGGAAATTGTCATGGAGGGGCGTTTGCTCCATCATTGCGTGGGAGGAAACACATATCTGGCCAAGCACAACACTGGAAAGACGTACATACTGATGCTGAGATTCAAAGAAGAGCCTGACGTTCCGTACATCACGGTTGAGATAGATGCAAAAAATCCAAGGATATTGCAGTGGTACGGGGACAAGGACAAAAAACCAGATGAAAAGAATATGCAGTCATGGCTGAACACCTGGCTGATGAAACTGAAAACAGGAACGCTGACGGAAACAATCCAGACGGCGGCCATAGCGTAAGGAGGTAAACATGGAATATGTGCAGATGACCCTGGATGACTGGGTACAGATGAAACAGAAATTGAAACAGGAACTCCTGGGAGTGAAACAGAGCTTTGTCCGGATCGGATACGCTCTGAGACAGATTGACGATCAGAAGCTCTACGAACAGGACGGATACAAAAGCATAGCGGAATTTGCTCAGGTCGAGTATGGCTTGTGGCCGTCTACCACAAGTAGGTTTATGAGTATCAACCGGGAGTATTCCATTGATGGATATTCCGAACAGCTCCGGCCGGAATATGCAGAACTGGGCAGGAGCCAGTTGGAGGAGATGCTGAAACTGCCAGACACTGACAGACAGATGATTCAACCGGAAACGTCCAGAGAGGATATCAGAGAGCTGAAAAGGTTTAACAAAACCGAACCGGCAGCAGGCGTGGCTGATGATATCAGTCAGCTGGTCGAAAAATTCTATCAGGACAACGAACTCATACTCAATGCAGTATATGGCGAGGAGTTTGATG
>NZ_JBBMEK010000013.1:0-27746 GCF_040096555.1 Coprococcus intestinihominis
AAGCAGAAGCTTCCGAAAAATATGGTACAACATATTTTGCAGCTAAGAGCATGGGCTAATTTGCCAGATATTTTTCTCTAAATAAATAAAAAACAGAGTGTTTTCTATGAAATTTTTTATAATTTTTTTAGAAAACGCTCTGTTTTTTTTATATTTGTCCGTTATTTTCTTGTCAAAGAAAGGAAAAGGGGACAGAAAAATAAACATAAAATAACAATTTATACATTAATACCCGAAGAAATGATGTATAATAAATGCAGATTATGTCTAAAATAGTTTCCATTATATACATGAAATGTGAAAAAATAGACAAAAAAATTATAAGGATATTGTATACATTAAATAAAAGTGTAGACATTCAGATATAAAAGTTATATAATCTAGACAAATCAAATGGTTCACACCTTCAGGCTAGCGGTCGGTGTGGAGCGAATGTTTTTAATCTGTGGTAGGGTTAAGGACGACAAGTCTTATTTCATTGACACAGAGTCTGGCAGGGATGGTAGCCTGCAGAACTCAAGAAATGCGTAAGATGGAATAAGACCATTTTTATCACCTGACTGGTTGACCAGTTAGAGTCTGATGAGAGAAAGGAAGATTTTATGTTACTAGAAATTATTCTTGCTATTATTCCTATTGCCTGGCTTATTATTTCTATGGCTGGTCTGAAGATGGCCGGTTACAAATCATGTGGTATTGGTTTGGTTATTGCAATCGTTGAAAGTGTTGCTGTTTATCACATGACAGTTCCGGAAGCGATCACAGGTACTTTAGAAGGTGTTGTTTCAGCGGTATGGCCGATTTGTGTTATTATCGTTGGTGCCATGTTCCTGTATAACATGAGTTTAAGAACAGGTGCGATGGATGTCATCAAAGCAATGCTGGCATCTGTATCCAATGATAAACGGGTAGCTGCTCTTGTTATCGGCTGGGGCTTCTCCAACTTCATGGAAGGTATTGCAGGTTTCGGTACAGCCGTAGCTATTCCTGCAGCGATGTTAGTTGCACTTGGATTTAATCCGGTTACAGCTTGTGTTATCTGTCTGATTGGTAATGCTGCATCTCCTGAGTTTGGTGCCATTGGTACACCTACTCTGTCAGCAGCGAATACTGCATTCCCTACAACCATTACAGGTGCAGCCGATGCAAGTGTGTTTGCTCAGATGCTTTCAGAGCCGACAGCCCGTCTGCTGATTCCTCTTTGTGTTGTTTCTCCATTTGTTATCATCCTTCTTTGCGGTGGTACAAAGGCATTAAAGGGTGTTGTAGGTATTACACTTGTATCTGCATTATCATTTGTTATTCCTTTCTATCTTGTAGCCACATTCGTAGGTCCTGAGCTTTGCGTAGTTATCGGTTCTCTGGTTTGCCTCGTTTGTACAATCGTTATGGGTAGAAAACACACGAATATTCCGGAAGAATATATGCTTGAGTCCAAAGAAGAAGCAGCTTCCTCTGATAAGCCTCAGATGAGCATGGTTAAAGCATGGCTTCCTTACATCTTAGTTGTTATTTTCCTGTTAGGTACATCCAAACTTGTTCCTCCGATCAATCAGTTCCTGGGACAGTTTAAGTCATCATTTGTTATTTATTGCGGCGAAGGCGGTGCCAAGGTTGGTTTATCATGGATCAACACACCTGGTATCCTGATGATCATTGCAACGATTATCGGTACAGCGGTTCAGGGCGCAAGCATCAGCGACATGGGCGCAGAGCTTGGCAAGACTTTCAAGGGTTACTGGAAAGCAATGCTGACTGTTATCTTCATTATCTCCATTGCTAAGGTTATGGGTTATGCAGGTATGGTTATGGATCTGGCAAATGCCCTTTCATCATTATTGGGCCATGCTTATATCGCAATCGCTCCACTGATCGGTGGTATCGGATGCTTCGTTACAGGTTCCGCTACATCTGCCAGCGTTATGTTCGCAACATTACAGCAGTCTGTTGCACAGCAGTTAGGTATCAACGAAATCTGGTTAGTGGCTGCAAATGGCGCAGGTGCTACAGCCGGTAAGATGATTTCTCCACAGAGTATCGCTCTTGGTGTTGCAGCTATCAACCTTCCTGGTTCTGATGGTAAGATCATGAGCAAGACAATCGGATGGTGTGTATTATATCTGGTTATCCTTTGTGTATTCTGTTTCGTTGGCGCATAATAAGGGGTTATTACAAAGCGTCGATTGAAGTACATAAGGTATTAAAGTGAAATTCATAAGAGAAGGTATTTAAAAGTAATAAATCGGGCGGTCTGCATATGCGGGCCGCCTGTTTGGATTGTGCAGACAGCGTGCAAAGCCGCGAACATCGGTATATTTCGGCGGGGATTTTCAGGTTTATACGGTCTATTGCTTTGCAAAAGCGCAGGCTTAGATTATAATAGAGACAGATGAATGTGACAGAGTAAGGAAGATGGAGGTATATGGCAATGACAAGTTTGGAGAATAATGGACAGGATATGGATTTGACAGAACTGGAAGTTATGGAACCGAAGATGATGATCCATGATGAACTGAAAGTGATCTATATTAATGAAGCACTTGAGGAAGCCTTGAATGATGAAAATTCGAATGAAAAGAAGAAATATGATGCCGAGAAAGCGGCACATCCGGATTATGTGACGAGACTTCGCAGACTGCCGGTAACCATTGAATTTATGAAGAAATATGCGGCATTGAAGAAAGACAGTTTCATGCAGGATCTCATTGAACGAAAAGAGCCTGCGCTGCGCGCAGAAGGCGAATTATATGAAGTGTCTTCGTTCTTCGCCTTCAAGAATATGTTCCTTGCAAGATATCCGGAATGCCGGAATATCTACAAGGTTGAGAAAAAGATTAAAGAATTTGAGGAGCGTCAGAGGAATAAAGAATAGATGCTTTGATCTTATCCGCTGACTCAGGATCCTGAATAATGCCGATTAATGTGGAGGCAAATTCGATGGCTGTACCCATGCCGCGGCTTGTAATGACATGACCGTCTTTGGCAACGGGATCAGTGGTGATATAGGCACCAAAGAGTTTCTTTTCGAAGCCAGGGTAGCATGTGGCAACACGTCCGTTTAAGATGCCGAGGCTGCCGAGAATGCTTGGCGCTGCACAGATAGCAGCGAGATAACGGCCCTGACGGCTGAACTGCATAAGGGCATCGCAAAGCGGTTCACATTTGCTGAGGTTTGTGGTACCCGGCATGCCGCCTGGCAAAATCAGCATTTCTACAGTATTAAAATCAAAATCAGCAAGCAGGCAGTCTGCCTGAACTTTGATATCGTGGGAGCCGGTAACGGTCAGAGAGTCTGAAATGGAGACTGTCTGAATCGGGATACCGGCTCTTCTAAACATGTCTACAACTGTCAAACCTTCGATTTCTTCGAAGCCATCTGCAAAGAAAATTGCTGTGTTCATAAAATTCTTCCTTTCTTCTAATGAATAGTGATTGCGAAACATCAAAGATTTCGCATAGTGTACAAAGAAAATGTTTCAACGCAGGCCGCTCTCGCTGCCAGCCCGTGCAGCGGTGCATAAGGCGCTAAAGGACAGCGCCTAAGAACCGGCCGGGCTGAAGCACCTGCGTGTGAAACATTTTCTTTATACACTATTCCAGTAGGCTTTCGAGTTTCGCAATAGATATTTATTGGAAAACAGGAAGTATTTTATGAATTGGATGGTGTGGGGGGATGAATGTTTCTTTGCAGGTACAGCAGAAGATAACCGATGCATTATATTCTGAAGTATACCACAGTTTTGGTAGTTTGTGGGGATTTTGAGTGATTATCTCATGCAGGAAGGTTGGCTGGGTGGAATAATGCTTTACTGAAAGGGTGGAAAATGATATACTAGAGCGTATAAGTGGGATTCTGCCTTTTAGCGGAATTCTTCAGCACATAGTAACAGATGGGAGTGTTTTCCCACCTCTAAGCAAATTTCATAGTGTTTTTAAGAGGTTATCGTATGAATAAGAAGGTCAAACTTAAAGGACGGCTGAATATGTACATGCGCTGGCCGGTACTATTGAGTGCACTGCTGCTGGTGGCAACAGTGCTGATGTATCTGGTTGATTACCGTGCAGGTCTTCTGATGACTGCCTGTTTTGTTTTATATGTGGCAGCAGCCATTGTGATTTATTTTTATTTAAAGCCGTCTATTGTGGATGAGTTGGTGAATTTTGCCATCGAATTTGCACAGGTCCAGCATAATCTGATTCATGATCTTGAGATTCCTTATGCCATTTTGGATGAGACAGGGAAGCTTTTATGGGCGAACTCCTGTATGAAAGAGATAATGGGTGAATTTATTGATATGAAGAATATCAGTACATTGATTCCGGATATCAAGCAGGAGATGCTTCCGGATGATGAGGAAGAGAAGAAGTATGCCCATATTCGCTATAAAGAGCGCTACTACAAGGCTGAGATCATGAAGGTGTGCATTGATGACTTTGCGATGGAGAATAAGGTTCTAGAGATGCAGCCGGAGGCCTATCAGTTATTTGCATTTTATCTGTTCGATGAGACAGAGATACAGATGTCCAGGAAGGAGATCCAGAATCAGAAGCTCATCTGCGGTATTATATTGGTAGATAACTATGAAGAGGCATTGAACAGTACAGAGGAAGTCAGACGTTCCCTTCTGTCGGCACTGGTAGAGCGAAAGATCACCAAGTATATGCAGAACTATGATGCCATTGTGAATAAGATGGAGAAGGACAAGTATATGTTTGTCATCCGTCAGAAATATCTGCCAGTGCTTCAGAGTTCCAAGTTCGCATTGCTGGATGAAGTCAGAGAGATTAATATCGGCAATGAGATGAGTGTAACACTGTGTATTGGTCTGGGTGTTAATGCAGCCAGTTATGCGCAGGCGCTGGACTGGGCTCGTCATGCCATTGATCTGGCTCTTGGACGAGGCGGTGACCAGGCGGTTGTCAAGGAGAAAGACAAGATTTCCTATTATGGCGGCAAGACGAAGCAGGTGGAGAAGTCTACACGTGTCCGTGCGCGTGTCAAAGCACATGCGCTGCGTCAGGTAATTGAAGGCAAGGAACAGGTGGCTATTATGGGTCATAAGATCAGTGACCTGGATAGTTTTGGCGCAGCAATCGGTGTCTACAGAGCGGCTCGAAGCCTGAACAAGAAGGCATTTATCGTCATCAATGATATTACCACATCGGTACGTCCAGTGATCGATCATTTTATGGACAATCCGGAGTATGACAGTGATATGTTTGTTACATCGGAGACAGCAAGAGGCATTGTCAATATGAATACGGCCATGGTTGTTGTGGATGTGAACACCAGTGAGAGGACGGAAGGACCGGAACTTTTGAACCTGACGAAGACGATCGTTGTTATCGATCATCATCGTCAGAGCGGAAATTCCATCGAGAATCCGGTGCTTTCTTATATTGAGCCGTATGCATCATCAGCATGTGAGATGGTTGCCGAGATTTTGCAGTATATTACAGATTCGGTGAAGCTGCGTCCGGAAGAGGCAGATGCTATGTATGCCGGATTAATGATCGATACGAACAATTTTATCAGTAAAACAGGTGTCAGAACCTTTGAAGCGGCTGCTTTTCTCAAGAAGAGCGGCGCAGATATTACCCGTGTCCGTCTGAAACTCAGAGATGATATGCAGACCTACAAGGCACGGGCGGAAGCTGTGAAGAATGCATCTGTAGAGGGTGCGTATGCTTATGCCGAATGCCCGTCTGAGGGGCTGGAGAGTCCGACAGTTGTTGGGGCACAGGTAGCCAATGAGCTGTTGAATATTACCGGTGTGGAGGCTTCCTTTGTCTTTACGGTGGTGAAGGGTGTGATTTATGTCAGTGCCAGATCCTATGACAGCATGAATGTACAGTTGGTTATGGAGCGTCTTGGGGGCGGCGGTCACAGTACGATGGCCGGAACACAGCTGAAGGATATGACGGTGGAAGAAGCGGAGGCTAAAGTGAAATCCGTCATCAAATCGATGAAAATGGAAGGAGAAATCTAAAATGAAAGTTATTTTAATTGAGGATGTTAAAACTCTTGGCAAAAAGGGAGATACAGTCAATGTCAACGATGGTTATGCGCGCAATTTTATTTTGCCGAAGAAGCTTGGTATTGAAGCAACAGCAAAGAATATCAATGATCTGAAGCTTCAGAAAGCCAATGAAGAAAAGGTGGCAAAAGAGATTCTTGAAGCAGCTAAAGCTTTTGCAGAGGATATCAAGGAGAAATCCGTTACAGTAACGATCAAGACAGGCGAAGGCGGTAAGACATTCGGTTCTGTTTCTTCGAAGGAAATCGCAGCAGCTTACAAGAGCCAGCTGAATATTGAAATTGACAAGAAAAAACTGCAGCTGGCTGAACCTGTTCGTTCACTGGGTGTGTACAAAGTCCCTTACAAAGTCCATCCGAAGGTAACAGCAGAGCTTACAGTAAAAGTAGCCGAAGCATAAGCGGCACACAGTTACACAATATTACAGATAAACCATTCAGTACAGGCCGAGTCAGTGATTGATTTGGCCTGTACTGAACTTGAGTCAGGAGGCACAGAACATGGATGAGGCGATTATAAAGAAGATTATGCCCCATAGCATCGATTCGGAGAAAGCGGTTATCGGTTCCATGATCATGGATGCGGATGCGATTGTTGCGGCATCTGAGATGCTTACAGGAGATGATTTTTATCAGCGGCAATTTGGCATCCTTTTTGAGACCATGGTAGAACTTTACAATGAAGGAAAGCCTGTAGATGTTCTGACGCTTCAGGAACGCCTGAAGATGAAAGACGTCCCTGAGGAATTTGCCAGTATTGAATATATCAGTGAGCTGGTTGACAGTGTACCGATATCGACGAACATCAGGCAGTACGCGCAGACAGTGGCTGATGATGCGATGCTGCGCAGACTGATCCGTGTTAATGAAGAGATTGCCAATGCCTGCTATCAGCACAAGGAGTCTGTTGAAGAGATCATGAATACGACGGAGAAACGTATTTTTGATGTGATCCAGAAGAAGAGTACAGATGAATATGTGCCGATTCAGGACGTTGTTTTGTCGGTAATAGATAAGATAGAGGCAGCGGCCCGCCATAAAGGAACTGTAACAGGGCTGGCAACAGGTTTTTATGATCTGGATTACAAGACATCAGGCCTTCAGCCCTCAGATTTGATTCTTATTGCTGCCAGACCATCTATGGGAAAGACGGCCTTTGTTCTGAATCTGGCCCAGTATATGTGTGTGCGCAATCATGTGCCGACAGCAATTTTCAGCTTGGAAATGTCGAAGGATCAGCTGGTCAATCGTATTCTCTCCATGGAATCCAAAGTGGATTCCCAGTCCATGCGAACGGGGACACTTCAGCCGGCTGATTGGGAGAAGTTAATAGAAAGCGCAGGTGTGATCAGTACAGCGCCGCTGATTATTGATGATACACCGGGTATATCGATCACAGAGCTGCGTTCGAAGTGCCGTAAGTATAAGCTTGAGAATGATCTGGGCCTGGTCATTATTGACTACCTGCAGCTGATGACCGGCGGCAGCAAGAAACAGGAGTCCAGGCAGCAGGAGATTTCAGAGATTTCCCGTTCTCTGAAAGCGCTGGCCCGTGAGATCAATGCACCGGTGATTGCCCTTTCGCAGCTCAGCCGTGCATGTGAGACGAGACCGGATCATCGCCCGATGTTGTCGGATCTTCGTGAGTCTGGTGCCATCGAGCAGGATGCGGACGTGGTTATGTTTCTTTATCGTGATGATTATTACAACAAAGACACGGACAAGAAGAATATTTCGGAAGTTATTATTGCCAAACAGCGTAATGGCCCGATCGGTACAGTAGAGCTTGTATGGCTGCCGAATTATACAAAGTTTGCCAATAAAGAGAAATAGCGAAACTTGAAATTATCGCAAATCACAACCGGATGCGACAGCGAGAGACCTTTTATTTATTCAGCGGAATAGATAAAGGGTCTTTTTTGTTGGAAGCAAACGAAGGATTGGCAGGGGAAAAATTTGCTTAATACAGGAACTTTGTTATAATGGAATCAACAGGCAAGCCAACTGCGATTTCTACACCAGATAAGAAGACAAGATGAGAGGAAATTGATGGAGGTAGCCAATGGCAGAAACGAGATATATTATATCGGATGCGGCCAGAATGATCAATGTTGAGCCCCATGTCCTGAGATACTGGGAGGAAGAACTGGCCATTGAGATTCCGAGAAATGAACTTGGACACAGATATTACACAGAGAAGGAAATACATCTTTTTGAAAACATCCGCGATTTGAAGGAGAAAGGCTTTCAGCTGAAGGCTATTCGTCTGATCATTACAACCTTGAATGAAGATGCGCCGTTTGGAAAGAAGGAGAATGCTGAGGACAATATGACAGAAGATGAGCTTGCGGCAGTTTCACCGGCGGCTTCGCGGGAACAGGATGATAGAGAGCATCATAAGCCTGAGAATCAGATTTCAGACAATGAGATAACCGGCGGAAATGAGGAACAGGAGATAAAGGAAAAAGAGGACAAGCCGGTGCCTGTAGAGGCGAAGCCGTATAAGGTTCTGTCGGCAGAGGATAAAATGAAGCATTTTAAGACCATTATGGACGGAATTGTAACGGAAGCTTTGCAGAGAAACAATGTACAGCTTGAAAATACAATGATTTCCCAGGTGACGGATGTGGTTATACAGGAGCTTGGAAAGGTTGAGGAAAGACAAGAAGGACAGTCGGAACGCTATTATAAACTGCTGGATGAGGCGATTCGCGGCAAACAGAGAGCAGGCCGGGAAGTGGCAGCTGCAAAGGTGCCGTCCTATGGTGTGCCAAAACGACGGAAACGGTTATTCAAAAGAAAATTCAGATATTAAAAAAGGTCCGGACATACATAGAGCTGTAGCGTTGCTGGTTGAATAGCCACTGCAGCTCTATGTATACCTGGAACCTAATAAAGATGTGCAGGATTAGTTGGTTGTTGCAAGAAATTCGTTGATCTTGTCAACTAATTCCTGAGGATTAATGCCATGAACAAATGCTGCTTCTTCAATTGTCTCACCCTGAGAAGAAGGACAGCCAAGGCAGTGCATGCCAATACCTAATAGAATAGGTGCTACATTGGCATCAATGCGGAGAAGATCTCCAATTAAAGTATCTTTTGTAACTACAGCTGCTGCCATAATATCACTCCTTTCGTATTGTGCGAAAAACGCATCTTCTCACATTATAATATACTTTAAATTATTTTGCAACAAGACATCATTTGAAAAATTTTGAGGCTATTTGTAAATGTGAAAATTTTCTCATTTACCAATGAATTTTCTTGATTTATACAAGTTTATACTTGTATTCAATGCAAATTTGTTATAGAATAGAGTCGTACGAAAATTAATATTTATCATTATTAGGAGGTATACGATTATGGCATACGTAATTTCTGATGCTTGTGTTTCTTGTGGTACATGTGCAGGTGAATGTCCTGTTGGCGCTATCAGCGAAGGTGATGGCAAATACGTTATCGATGCTAATGCATGCTTAGATTGCGGTTCTTGTGCAGGCGCTTGCCCTACAGAAGCTATTTCTCAGGAATAATCCTGTTGGCCGGTATATCCGGTTTATTATGAAACATGAAGAAAAGGTTACTATAGCAATATAGTAACCTTTTTTGTTAGGTTTATACATATGAAATTCAGAATCTGATCTAAGCATACACTTCTTATAAGCTTCGAAGAATCTGCAGTGCGTTTTCACGAATGATTGTCTCATAATGTTCATCAAAATAATATAAGGTATTGGCGCTGGCCTTCTGTATGGAACCGAATTCTGAAGCCAGGCGGCAGATGCTGCCGAAAACAGTGCGTGATACGCCTTCGCTGGAGAGTACAAGATAATAATGACCGTTGTTCGGATTCTTGTACAGGGTATTGCCGCATTTGAAATCTGCCGGAAGCTGTTCACTTAGGCAGGACACTTCATTCAATGTCCTGAATTCGTAAATCCGCAAAATGGTCTTCTGGGGTTCTTCATCCTCAGAGGAAGCATCGTCGCTGGTTGTCTCTGTATCGGATGGGAGATCGGCGGTTCCGGAAATACTGTGTAATTCAGCGGTCTTGGATAGAATATCGCTGCCCAGACGCTTGAAGATGTCAAGAATATCGTCTGCGCTGCTGTAGATCTCATCATCGGTGTCTGACAGATCTTCAGTATCCTCGGGAGAAGGTGTGAACTTGGAAAAACGTGTATCCAGCTCCTCCGGATCCTCCACCTTGGTGACAATCAACATAATACATTCATTGGAAACAGGAACAGCTTCTATGATCAAAGGAATATTATCTGCTTCAAAACCGAGTTCATCGGATGCCTGAACCATCATCTCGCGAAAAAGGGCCTTAGCCTTCTCTGTGCCGTAGGCCAGCTCACTTATCTTCAATTCACGTTCTGCCAGATCACTGCGGGTCAGTGTGCAGCGAATCTGATTCTCACTGATGCGTTCTAACTTCATGTTCTCACTCCTTTCCATGCAAAAACAGGACAAATCACTTCCTTTTCTGCAAGTATCTTCATTATAGCGATTATTTAATAGGCTGTAAAGGGGAAAACGCATGGGATTTTGGTTGCAGAGCGGATGGGTGTCGAGGCATTATGTCAGGTGTCGAAGATCAATGGAAGCTGTCATTTGAAGATGGTTGATGAAGGGGTGAGCGGCTGTTATCATTATTATATGTCTGATGAACAGTATCATTACATGGGAATATGCGGGTGCAGAATATAACATATCACAGGCAGCGCAGCATAAAAATGGAGAACAGAGGACATTTTTACGGATTTCAGCCATGAAAAGTGGAGGAAGAAGAGAAAATGAGCCCATTTTTTCAGAAAAAATGGAAGAAAATACCGGTTTTAGTGTTTTTTACAGGTAGAAATGTTGATGGATTGACGGCTATGTAGTATAATCATAAGATAAGTATATGAATAGGAGACTGTTTATATGGAAGTAATAACGGATGAGATCGCAGAGCGTGGGCTCCGACGGAAGGCGTTAGCACTCTGGATACTGTCAGGTGCGCTGGTTGCAGTGACCATCGGCAGTATATTGTTCTACAGGAATCCGTGGCTTGTACATCGTATGGACGCTTCCCAGGCGACGACAGAAGTACTAGGACAGATTGCCGACAGCAGATCCCCTTATATCAAGATTGAAGGGATGGAACTGACGTTTACCGGCTACTATAAAGTCAATGGAAGTGGAACAGTATGTTCATACTGCTATATGGGTTCAGTGGGTGATTATTATATATTGACAGATATACCGGCCAGAGATAAAGGGGCTTTGGTTGAGGACAGTTCACTGGACGCGAATACGCTGAGCGATTATACATTAACAGGACAGGTTGTCAGGAAGAACGAGATTACAGAACAGCTGGCCGAGGCCGAGAACATGACACTTGAAGATTACAGGAACTATTACCATATGGCTGATGTGGAGATCCATGATTATGATGGTGATCAGGAACGTCTTCGTATCTATCAGCTGATGCTGCTTGTATTGGCAGTTGGGGCTGTTGCAGCAGGTGCGATTCTCTGGTCTGAATCCAGACTGGGAACGCAGATCGTGTCAGAAAATTTGTGATGGCGGTCAGTAGGCAAAGGAGGAACCAATGAAGAGAGTATTGCCGATTATAATCGTTATTTTGCTGATTATAGGCGTAGGAGGCGGAGTAGTCTGGAGTATTCTGGCAAGCCGGTATAAGCCGACAGAAGAGGTGATGGATTATGCTGCGGAGATGGGATTATCTGAGAATGAATATGCCATCACGTTGAATCAGGAAGTATTGAAGGAAGACAGGGCTGTTGCCATTGACGGCAGAGTTTATCTGAGTATGGCTCTGGTCACAGAAACCATCAACAGTCGTTTTTATTGGGATGACAATGAGAAGCTGCTGTTGTTTACAACGCCGACAGAAGTGATGATGATAACCCCGGATCAGCAGGGATATACTGTGAAGACATGGAATGGCAGCAGTGATGCGGATGAGGGTTACATGATCGTGCGTACTTACAATGACAGCTACTATGTGGCTGCAGATTATGTGAAGGCACATACGCAGATGGATTATGCCGAGTATACTGAGCCGAACCGTGTTGTGATGGCTACAAAGTGGGCAGAACAACAGATTGTAACACTGAAGAAGGATACAGCAGTCCGCTATAAGGGCGGTGTCAAGAGTGAAGTACTCAGACAGGCAACCAAGGGAGAGAAGATGGTGCTTCTTGAAGCCTATGATGATTGGAGCAATGTAGCTACAGAGGATGGTTATGTCGGTTGGGTATCCAATAAGACACTGTATGACGCAGAGACTGAGACGCCCGAGGCGCCGGCATTTGATGAACCGGAGTATACCAGCATCCACAAGGATTATAAGATCAATATGGGCTGGCATCAGGTGATGAGTGCAGCCGCCAACAGCAATTTATCAAGTGTTCTGACTTCTGCGCCGGGGATTAATACGCTGGCACCAACCTGGTTTTCATTTTCTGATACAAATGGCGGTGTGACATCCATTGCCACACAGGATTATGTGGATACATGCCATGCGAACAATATTGAAGTATGGGCATTGTTTTCCAATGAATTTCCGGGTGATGACGGAACGATCTACTTCGATTCATCTAAGACAGATGAGGTTTTGGGATATACATCTAAGAGGGAACAGGTTATCCGCAATGTCATTGGTTATGTGAATCAGTATGGTATTGATGGTATCAATATTGATTTTGAGCTGATTTCACAGGAAGGTGCAGATGACTATATTGAGTTTATCAGAGAATTGTCGATTGCCTGCCGTGCCAACAACATTATTTTGTCCATTGACAATTACGTACCTGAGTACACCTATTATTATAATCGCAGGGAGCAGGGAATTGTTGCAGACTATGTTGTTATTATGGGATATGATGAGACGCTGCCAAGTTCTGAAACACCGGGGCCTGTCGCATCACTGAATTTTGTCCGAAAGGGGATTACAGATACATTGAATGTCGTGGATAAGTCCAAGGTCATCAATGGTATCCCGTTCTATTCCAGAGTGTGGTGTACAACCCCGGACGGCACAGTCAGTGCCTTTGCCTGTGGTATGTCAGAAGCGTTGGGCTATCTGACGGCTCATGGTGTGACGCCACAGTTCCTTGAAGATATCGGTTTGAATTATGGCAGTTATACTTCGGATAAGGATGGCAACTTCTATGAGATCTGGTTGCAGGATGCAACGGCCGTTGAAGAAGAGATGAAACTCATCAGAGAGTTTGACCTTGCAGGGGTTGCTGAGTGGAAGATTGGTTTTGAGAGCGGAACGGATATTTGGAATACGATCAGTTCTTATCTTCAGTAGACGGTTTTGAACCATTTCCGGGAGTACATGAAGCTGTATTAGACAAAGGATAAAACAAATCCTGTTTGCATATATTGTCTTGAAAGGGATGATAGATGCAGGCAGGATTTTTTTGTGTGGAAAAAAGGAATTAGCGGACTTCTGTGGGGACTTGCGATTGTGATGGTTTACAGTGTACTATTTGGACGGACAATATCCGGCTATGAAACGGGGGTGAATAAAACTGTGTCCGTTATGGCCGGAGAAGAAGCGCATTTTATTGTTATTGACAGTGGACACGGGTTTTTCGATGCGGGTAAAATCGGTGTCAGCGGTGCATTGGAAAAGGATATTAATCTGGCCATCGCGTTGAAACTGAAAGCGGATCTTGAGTCGCAGGGATTTCATGTGCGTATGACGAGGGAGAATGACGTACAGCTCTATGATGGCATGCGGCCGTCAGATAAAAAGGAGGATATGCAGAAAAGAGTATCCCTTATGACGGATGAAAACTGTATACTGGCTGTCAGCATCCATCAGAACAGCTTTACAGAAGAAAAATACAGGGGTGCCCAGGTCTTTTATTATGGACCGTCAGAACGCAGCAGAGAGCTTGCAGCGTCTATCCAGCAGGCATTGATAGAATTCCAGGATCCGGATAATACAAGACAGGAGAAAGCCAATGAGGATTATTATTTGCTGAGAAAGGAAACTGTACCAACGGTTATCTGTGAATGTGGTTTTATGAGTAATGCAGCTGAAGAGGCGCTTTTGAAGTCGGAGATGTATCAGGAGAAAACAGCCTGGGCGATTTCAGTGGGAATTGTGCGTTACCTGAACGGAAGCACAGAAAAGGGTGATATTGAGCATGACAGGTAAAAAAGCAAAAAAATTGGCAGCCTTTCGGCTGCCTGTAAGGGGAAGGTATATATTTAAAAAAGGGATTAAGAAATTGTCTTTTGCTATGCTTGTATCTTATCATAGGTGATGTCTATAAGTGTTACCAAAGATTAAAAAATTATTCATTTAATTTTGCACAAAATGACGATGTGTTTCTTGTGCAATGTCACGATTGACATATGATGATACATATTTTGGGCGTTGATTGGACAAAATGCTGATAAAAATATAATAGAAAGCAGAAAGGTGATAAGATGATGAAAAATGTAAGACGAATTGCAAAATGGCTGATGGCATGTATGATGACAGTTTTTCTTGCAGGTGTTGTTTCTGCAGCAGAAACAACGGAAAAAGGAGAGATTTCCTCCTTTAATAACTATGGTGAGAATGGTGTTTATGAAGCGATAGGAGAATATGAAGTGGCTTACGGCTCTGTTGTTGCGGATGTGACACGCAAATTGCCGTCAACGCTGACGGCTAAATTGACAACAGGTGAGGAAGTGGAAGTGCCGGTGACGTGGGTGTGCGTCAGTGACAATCTGGGTGGCAATACTTATGTACCAAAACATTCAGATGTATCTGCAGTCTATACTTTTGAGGCCCAGCTGGGTGATGGGTATAAGATAGCAGGAAATCTTCCGGAAGATTATGTGATGCCTTTTGTCACTGTCAGTTATACACAGGATGCGCAGGAACTGAACAGTCAGGCGCCGGAGATGGATACTGAAATAAATGCGGCTGTGGATACTGCTTCCGGAATGTCTGTATGGTCATGGATCATATGGATTATTGTGATTGTGATCATTGTAGTTGTTTTATGGTGGTTATTTGCAGGAAGCAAGAATAATAAAGAAAAATAACATGCAGTTATAAAAATGAAAACAGGATGCAGATGAGAAGTTTAATGCAGGTTGCTTCCATTTGAATCCTGTTTTTAGATTTTACAGTAACTGTTCAGAGCTATTATCTATATGAGCAGCGTATTAAAGCCTATGTTGACATAAGAACCTGTGGCCGCCTTTAGCTCTCCCATGGGCGGATGCGGTATGTGACGCCGAGACTGTCACAGATGGCTTTACACTGGGCTTCTTCTTCTTTGGTCAGTGTTGTATCGACAGTGGTCATCACAACATTCGGTACATAGTGTGTACATTCCTTGGCGAAGTCGAGCATTGCCTGGAAAGACTGATCACCGAAACGGCTACGGACCAGTTCGTGGTAACGGTCGGCATTCGGTGTGTTCAGACTGATGGAAATGGTGTCAATCAGTCCTTTGAAATCCGGTGCAATGTCGCGGCCATTGACAAGATTGCCGAGACCGTTGGTATTGATACGAATCGGTTTGTGGTAAGTTTCTTTAAAATAGCGGGCAACTTTCAGAAGCACATCGATACGTTCTGTCGGTTCGCCAAAACCGCAGAAGACGAGTTCATCAAAAGAAGCCACGTCAAAGTTGGCGAAATCGGCGATAATCTCATCATATTCCGGTTCACGGGTAAGCCACAGGGAATCGGATTCTCCCACATGATCCATTGTCTGTCTCAGACAGAAAGTACAGGAACATGGACATTTATTCGTAAGATTGACATAAAGATTGTTGTGTACTTTATAAAGAATAGTCATATTTAATACTCCTTTGCAATTTTCTGATTCAAATTGTCAGTTAGTTATATTTCAATGTATGCAGTACTTCTTCAAAACATACACCATCTGTCAGTGGAATGTCAAGTTCAATGGAGCGCTGGATACACTTTTTGATGAAGTTGGATGCCTTTTTAACCGAGTGGTCGAAAGGAACGCTATTAACGGCATCGGCAGCAATGATCGCTGTAAAGATGTCGCCGGTACCTGAGCGGGATGTACCGATCCTGTGGGTTCTGAGTACTCTGGATGGCTTGCCGGCTTCGTAGCAGAAATTGGCCACGTACTGGCCCTGCGTGATGCCGGTGATAACAATCTTGGATGGGCCGTTTTCGGAGAGTCTGGCAGCCATGGCTTCGATCTCGGAAAGGTGCCACTTCTTATCTTCATAAGGGGTATCTGTCAGGATGCAGGCCTCGGTCATATTTGGGGTCAGGATATCGGCATAACAGACAAGATCCTTCATGTGATCGCACATTTCCTTTGTGTAGGTCGGATATGGTTTGCCGTAGTCGCCCATAACCGGATCGATGATGACCAGATTGTCCGGCCGCTTAAAATCACGGATAAAGTCGGATACGATGGCAATCTGTCTGGCGGATCCGAGGAAACCGGTGCAGATACCGGAGAATTCAAGGCCAAGCTTCTTCCATTCGTTGATGCTGGGCTGCATATGATCAGTGTAATCCTGGTAGTAAAAGCTTTCAAAACCGGTGTGATTTGAAAAAATAGCTGTCGGAAGGGCACAGCACTGAACACGAAGCATGGAAATAACAGGAAGCGCCACTGCGATAGAGCAGCGGCCGAATCCTGTCATGTCATTGATTAATGCAATTTTCTTCTGGTGATTATGATAATCTGACATATTCAGTTCCTTTCTTGAAACAAATACATGCGACTAACGCTGAGTGAGCCGCTGAATATACTTTGGCAGATGTGCAGCCTGCAGAGCGGAACCGATGACATAGAAGAGAACGATGCCGACAATGCCTTCCATAACAAGGCCCGGAATCTGAGTCGCACCGGTATAGATGCTGCCGTAAAGAATGGAGCCGCCGATGAAATAGCCGACAACCATGATAATGATACCGACAATGCTGGCAGCGGCTGTACGAATCTTGAACATGTTGACAGTGAGGCCTGTTCGGTTGGCAATATAACCGATGACAAAGCCCATGATGCCTTTGATGATCAGTGTTGGGATGATCCACTGTGCGTAACCGGTCAGTAAGTCAGACAATGCGGAACCGATACCGCCGGCAAGAAGACCTGTTACAGGGCCAAAAAAGACACCGGAGATCAGAATAAAACAATTGCCGAGATGGGCATATCCCAGTGGAATAGGGAACTGTAAAAACATTGTAGAAAGACACACGAGAGCAATGGCAAGTGCATTGATGCTGATTGTTCTGGAATTTAACTTATTCATAAGTAAAACCTCTCTTCTGTATTAATATTACTTGATATCATACTGTGAATGTGACATTTTTGAAATGGCCAGTTTCATATTATTTCATATGGTCAGTTGATGGCAAAGCAAGATCAGGAGGCAGAGTGGCCAGAAAAGGATATATATGGTATACTGGATAAAACAATAGCCGTACGCGCGGTCGGCGCGTCAGGCACATAGGAGACAGGGGTGACATTTTGAATTTTATACATACAGCAGACATTCACTTAGGTGCAGCACCGGACAGTACAATGACCTGGGCGACTGACAGAGGAACAGAGATATGGGATTCTTTTTACAAACTGCTTGATGAAACAGAGAGATCCGGTGCCGATCTTTTATTGATCGCAGGGGACCTTTTTCACAGGCAGCCATTGAAGCGTGAGCTGAAGGAGCTGAATTATCGATTTTCGCAGCTGACGCATGCCAAGGTTGTTATTGTGGCGGGCAATCATGATTATATCGGCAATCAGTCATTTTATAAGGATTTTGAATGGGCAGATAATGTTGTATTTTTCAGGAAGAATCACATATCTTATGTTTATATTCAGTCACTGAATCTGATTGTATATGGAATGAGTTATGACAGACAGGAGATCACGGAGGCTATGTATGACAGCCTCAAACCGATGCGAAGATTTCGTGACGGCAGGCCGCTGCCTGATGGATGCAGGCATATTTTGCTGGCTCATGGCGGGGACAGCAGTCACATTCCGATCAATCAGGAGAAGCTGCGCCAGGCGGGATTTGACTATATTGCGTTGGGACATATTCACAAACCGTGGATTGATGATCGGAGTCCGATGGCTTATGCCGGTGCACTGGAACCGATCGACCGCAATGATGAAGGACCTCATGGGTATATTCGCGGTGTTCTCAATGAAAGTGAGACAAAGATCGATTTTGTTCCTTTTGCGTCCAGGTCTTATATCACATTAAATGTACCTGTCGCACCGGAGATGACCATGCGTCAGCTGGCTGAGCAGGTGAAAGCGCTGATGGGGCAGAACGGAAGACAAAACATGTTTCAGATAGCAATAAGTGGTTTCAGAGATGTGGATTTTGAGCTGGATGAGCGGATGCTGATGCGCCTGGGAAGGGTGCTGGCAGTTCATGATCACTCTGTTCCGGATTATGATTTTCAGCGGATTTATGATGAGAATAAGGATAATATCATCGGCATGTATATCCGGCACATTTCGGAAATGGAGATCAGTGACGATTTGAAGGCGAAGGCGCTGTGTTATGGTATGAAAGCGTTTTATCAGACGAAGTAGGAGGCAGGGCATTGATTATAAAACAATTGAATCTGGACCATTTTGGTAAATTTCACGGCAGGGAGATTGATCTGAATCCCGGAGTGAATATTATTTATGGGGCCAATGAATCGGGAAAGTCTACAGTGCATGCGTTTATTCAGAGTATGCTGTTTGGTGCGGAACGCCTTCGTGGGCGCGGTGCCGGACGGGATGCATATTCCAAATATCAGCCGTGGGAAGGCGGAGCAAGCTATGAAGGACGGATGCGCCTGAGTTATCAGGATAAAAATTGGCGGATTGTCAGGAATTTCTATAAAGATGACAGTCATTTTGAGGTGGTCGATGAGACGAGCGGACGGCAGGAAGCATGCGCATCAGATGATATTTCATCACTGATACCGGGAATGCAGCTTTCTAATTATCGGAATTCAATCAGTACCGGCCAGCTGTCGGTCCAGCCGGATGGGCAGTTTACGACCAATATGCAGTCTTATATGGCGAATATGGCTATGGGAGCTACGGACAGTGTGGATGTGGGACGGGCCCTGGCTTATCTGAAGGATGAACGCAAAAAGGCAGCCGGAAGATTTTCTCAGGAGACTTATCACCAATACCGTGACAAAGCAGAAATGCTTCGAAATGAATTGAAAGCCAGAGAAGGTATTGCAGAGCGACAGAAAGCTCTTGAACAGAATCGTGAAAGCATTTTAAAGCAGATACAGCAACTGGAAAATGATGCAGATGGCGCTATGAAAGCAGATCGGCAGGAACGAATGAAAGCGATACAGCTGATCCAGGAGAATAATGATGTGGCGGCCATGTACAAAGCCAAAAAAGCAGAACTCAGAGAATTTGAGGGACAGACAGGCGGACAGAAGTATCAGCAGCAGATGAGTGGTGTCGTGGAAGAATACGAGGCTCGACAGGAGAAGCTGGAGGATTATCAGTCGAGATACAGTGAACTGGAGGAACAGAATGAAGGAAACAGCATTCGCAATCTGGCATTGATATTCCCTGTGGCTGCACTTGCTGTGATCGTCTGGATTGCCGGCGGTCTTGTGGGACTGAAAGGCATTATACATATTCTTGCCGCTGTTTTGCTGACAGCTTTGGCGGTAGGACTGGCAGTATTTCTGATTCGGTCATCCGGCGGCAGAAAAGGTAGAATGAAGCAGCTGAAAGCCGATATGGATCGTCTGGAGAATGAGCAGCAGGCAATTTTGGATAAATATCAGATTGAGGATATCCATGAACTCATGGAAAAGAGCCAGAATCAGAGAAGCCGTCAGGATGTGGTACTCAGACTTCGGAGAGAACTTGAGCAGCTGCGTAAACGGTATGATGAGCTGCAGAAACCTTTGGCACCGTATCTTGAGAAATATGGGGATAGTGTAACTTTGGAATCGGCTGCGGGACAGGAGCAGAAACAGAAGCTTCAAAAGCTTCGGGGTCAGGCGTCGGAGCTGTTGAGACAATCGGAACAGCTGAACTGGCAGCTGGAGCAGCTGAATATGAAACAGTCTGAGCTGAGTGAGCTGGAAGAACAGCTGAAGGTGCTTGATGCAGACCGGAAGATGAGTGAGGAAGATATGCAGGCCATTGACATCAGCATGAATGCGATTACGGAAATGACGGCCAGAATCCATGGATCTTTTGGTCTTCAGCTGGCAGATTATATTTCACAGCTTTTTTCTTATATTTCAAACGGCGCACATAAGAAACTGAACATTGATGAGAAGTTTCAGGTGACGGTGGATGATGACAGAAAACTGTTGCAGCCGCAGCAACTCTCTGCGGGAACGGCGGATCAGATTTATTTTTCTGTGAGAATGGCTGTCAGTCAGATGCTGTATGATGAACCGATGCCGCTGATATTGGATGACAGCTTCGTTTTGTATGATGATGAACGTCTGAAAAATACACTCAGATGGCTGACAGAACAGAAGGCTTTCAGCCAGATCCTGATATTTACATGCCATCACAGAGAGGCTGAGATGTTGGAGAGTTTAAATTGCGATTATCATTATGTTGAATTGTAAAGGGGGCATATCAAATTCACCGCTCTCTTTGCTGTTATCATTATGAGTTTTGCAACATAAACGATAGTCGAAATTTAAATGTTGTGAGACAGATAAGACAAAAGAAAAACGGATTCCGGTATGCTTCAAATGATAGATTTGGAGATAACGGAATCCGTTTTGTTATATCATTGCCTGTGGTGCACAGGTTTTATTTGTGGTATTTGCGGTAGTAAGTCAGTGCGTTCTGGATCTTCGCATTAGGATCGAGCAGTTCGCTGATGGAATGATCATAGTTCAGCTTGTCGATCAAGAGCGCAATGTACTTGCTCAGGTCTACATTGATGTAGTATGGACGAGATAATAAATCAGGTGTCTGATAAATAACGTTGGTTGTCAGAACCTTGGAGATAAGACCCTGTTCATAATATTCATCGAACTGCTTCAGACCATTTGTGAAAAGACCGAATGTTGCTGCAACAAAAACACGCTTTGCCTTACGTTGCTTCAGTTCTTTGGCAACATCCAGCATGCTTTCGCCAGAGGAGATCATATCATCAACGATGAAGACATCCTTGCCTTCGACGGATGAACCGAGGAATTCATGAGCAACGATCGGGTTGCGGCCATTAACAACTCTGGAGTAGTCTCTTCTCTTATAGAACATACCCATATCGAGACCGAGAACGTTGGAATAGTAAACGGCACGGCCCATAGCGCCTTCATCCGGGCTGATGATCATCATATGGTCGCTGTCTACCTGAAGGTCAGGGACGTTGTTGAATAAGCTTTTGATAAACTGATAAGTTGGCTGAATGCTGTCAAAACCACTGTTAGGAATAGCATTCTGAACACGTGGATCATGAGCATCAAAAGTAATAATATTTTCAACACCGAGAGCATGAAGTTCCTGCAGTGCAACGGCACAATCCAGTGATTCACGGGCTGTACGCTTGTGCTGACGGCTCTCATAAAGGAATGGCATAATAACATTGATACGGCGGGCCTTACCTGCTGCTGCTGTGATAATACGTTTTAAATCGGAATAATGATCATCCGGTGACATCTTGTTCATGTGACCGCAGAGAGAATATTCGATTGAATAATTGGTGACATCAACAAGCAGATATAAATCTTTGCCTCGGATAGAATCAAGGATTGTGCCTTTTGCTTCGCCGGAACCGAAACGGGAGCACTTGGTATTCACAATATAGGAATCCTTAATCTTATCATCCTGATGAAGAACACTTTCACGTTCTTTTCTCCAGTCAACGATATATTCATTGACCATATTGCCAAGTTCACTGCAGCTCTGAAGCGGAATAATACCTAAATCGCCTACTGGAATTGAGTTTCTAAACTCTTCAATGTTCTGAGCCATAATATACCTCCATCATATGTTAACTAAATCAAACAAATGACGACATTGTCGTCCACTTTATTTATAACGTATCCGACATAGGATGTCAAGGTGTCTTACTCGGAAATTGCCTTTTTAATGCGGATATCGTCGCCGAGGATCAGCATGATCTCATAATTGCTGACTAATCTGGAAAATATTCGTTCACTGTATTCGTTCTGCAGTTCATCCAGGGACAGATTCGTTGAAATAATGGTGGATTTTCTTGCCAGCAGCCGTTCGTTGATGCAAAGAAAAAGCTGTGAAGTAATGAAAGCATTATTTAATTCTGTACCAAGATCATCAATGATGAGAAGATCGCAGTCGAGAATATAATGAAACATATTCTCATCAGTGTCATCCATATCATCATTCCCAAATGTGTTGTTCTGAAGAATGTCCACAAGATGAAAAGCGGTCAGATAAATCACGGTATGAGAGGCATCCAGCAATTCTCTGGCAATGCAATTTGTCAGAAAAGTCTTGCCCACGCCGGTGTCACCGTAAAAGAGAAGATTCCGGGACTGCTCATCGAAATGATCAATGAAATCGTGACAGGTACTGAGAACGGCCTGGATATTCTCTCGGGGACTGACGCCGAGGCTGCGGTTCTTCGTATCGGAATAATACCGGATGTCAAAGGTATCGAAATTCTCGCGTTTCAGCACATCATGGATGTTGGACTGGCGATAGAGAAGATCGACCATGGCCTGCTTAAAACAGTGACATTTCTTGTCACCGATAAAACCGGTATCATGACAATCCGGGCATGAATAGGTCAGCTCCAGATAATCAGCAGGATACCCGGCCTGTGTCAGCAGAAGCGTTTTCTGCTCCTGCAGTTCCCGCAGATGCTGCTGCATATCCTGCAGAACATCCTTCCGGCCCAGGGCAGCAGCCCGGGCTCTGTCTGCACAGAAAGAGGCGGTTTCTTCTTCCAGCTGCCGGTAGGCAGGCAGACGATCGCAGATCTCCTGATAACGCTGGCTCTGAAGGTGTCGGTGCTGCAGCTGGCGGAGATCATATTGGCGCATAATTGCCTGATATTGAGAATTCTTCAAGTTCATAATGACGTCTCCTTTTCAGTCGAACTACTTGTTGGTGGAACCATTCTGAATCTTCGCGGCCAGTTTCTTCTCAAGAGCAGCGTAGTCATAACTGCGCTGATTGAAATTGTGAAACTTATTGGAAGACGGTCTTGCCTGTTTGACGGCCGGGCGCTTAGCCGGTGCAGCTGCCTTCTCGGCACTTCGAGCCTTGTCAGCGGCGAGTACCTCTGTCATAGTATAGGCACCGAGAGACTTCCAGTTGCTCAGAATCTTGTCTGTATATTCAAAACTCGGCGTATGGACAGCCATCATGGTGCGTCGGCAGGCTTCAAGGATGAGCTCGAGGCTGAAACCGTAGGTGCGGGTCCACTTGTTGATAAATTCTGCTTCTCCGGCAGCTGGCATACGTCCGCCGAGACCAAAGGCTTTCAGTACAGCGAAGCAGGCTTTCTGATGAGTTTCGCTCTGGGTGCGGGCTTCATCGGCAGTGGTGATATGGAGATCGGCCCAGGATAAAGCCACTTTCTCGATATAACGCATATGGGTATGCCCATTGGAAACACAGTATTCAAAAAGGTATTCAATGAGATCTCTGGAAAAGCCGAGATCATCATAAAAATAATAAATCGTGTTCAAATCAGATGCACTCAGAGGACGGCCGAGATATTGCTGAATGATGAAGATCAGCTGTGCGCCGTCATCTGATTCCGAAAAGCGGTGCAGTTCCTGTGTGGAACGAGGATGCATTGAAACGGCCGGGGTTGTGCCGACCGGAGTGCCGGTGATACCGGTACCTGTCTGCGCAGCAACTGCAGATTGTGCCGGCGCGGGCCGGCGCTGCTCAGGGGGAGCAGTCGGAGTATCCTTCTGACTGCTGATTGAAGTGACAGCGTTCAGGCAGATGCCTGCAATTGTACCGTCACGGTCAAAGGTCAGTCGGAGCAACCCTTCGGCTTCCCAGTATTTCAGTGCACGGGTCACGTCGTTTTCAGTCATAAAAAATATATCGGCGATGCCGCTCAGGGAGAGGGCATGATCCGGATGAGAAAGCCAGCGGAGCAGATAAAGATAAATCTTCAGAAATTCTCCGTTGGCTCTCGGCAGATATTCATCAAAAAAGGTATTCGGGATGACAGTCACGCCATCAGAATAACCAGCAGATAAGGTAATAGGTTTCGGCATAAAGCCACCTCCAGATTCAATTCCGGTAACGATCAGATGATGATACAGTTACGGATTTTTTCTTAAGTATAACATAAAGCGGAAAATTTGAGAATACCGGGGGTTCTGTGAATAAATGTGGATATTTTGGTGGAGAAAGTTGTGGATAATGTGGATAACTGGTGGACGGGAAAGGTGAATAAAATTTTTGAAATGTCGAAAAAGCCCATAAAAAGCGGAGTTTAGACGAAAAAAGAAAGGCGGTTGCGTAGGAATTATGTAAACAAAAATATCCACCGGATTTATCCAAAGTTTTTGTTGATAAATCGGTGGATATTGTGGATAACTTTACTTAATCAGCGCTTCGCCTACTAAAACAACGTCTCCGGCACCCATAGTTATCAACAGGTCGCCGTTGATACATTTTTCACGTAAAAATTTTTCAATCTCCTCAAATGAAGGAAAATAGTAGGCTTCTTTGCCTTTTTCAAGGAGCAGCTTCTGGATATCCCTTGAATGGATGTCACCCGGGTCGGTTTCACGGGCAGCATAGATATCAGCCAGGACAATCTTGTCAGCCAGTGAAAGTGCATCGGCAAATTCGTGGAAAAAGGCTTTGGTACGTGTATAAGTATGTGGCTGGAAGACGCACCAGATCTGACGGTGCGGATATTTCTGTGCCGCAGTCAGGGTCGCTTTGATCTCTGTCGGATGATGCGCATAATCATCAATGACGGTCACACCGTTAAACTGGCCTTTGTATTCAAAGCGTCGGTCAGTGCCTTCAAAAGCCATAAGGCCTTTCTTGATGATATCCATAGGAATATGTAATTCGCGTGCGGAGGCGATGGCTGCCAACGCATTGGATACATTATGGATACCTGCCACATTCAGCTGGATATGGTCAATCTTCTTGCCGTAAGCGATCAGGTCAAAACTGCCTTTGGCAAATTCGTCAAATGTAATATTCTCAGCAGCATAATCACACTCCGGTTTCAGACCGTAGGTAATGATATGACATGGCAGACCGTCTGTGATCTCAGATACATGGCTGATCTCACCATTGATAACAAGAATGTCGTCTGCGTCAAGCTTCTCTGCAAACTTGCGGAAAGAATGATGGATGTCGTTGATATCCTTGAAGAAATCAAGATGATCCTCTTCGATATTCAGGATGATTTCAAGGCTCGGATTGAACTTCAGAAAGCTGTTGGTGTATTCGCAGGCTTCTGTAATAAAGTTGTCAGAGTGACCTACGCGGATGTTGCCGTGAATGGCTTTTAAGATACCGCCCACGCTGATGGTAGGATCAGTGTCTGCTGCAAGCAGAATATGAGACAGCATGGAAGTTGTCGTTGTCTTGCCGTGGGTACCGGAAACGGCGATGGCATTGGTATAGTTGGTCATGATCTGACCAAGGAGTTCCGCACGGTCCATCATCGGGAGACCCGCAGATTTGGCAGCGGCAAATTCAGGGTTATCTGGATGAATGGCAGCTGTATAGACAACCACATCGATATCAGGTGTAATGTTTTCTGCGCGCTGGCCATAGGCAATCTGGATGCCAAGAGACGTCAGATGGTCTGTGATGGCAGATTCGTGAGCGTCGGAACCGACAACAGTAAAGCCTTTGGCGTGGAGAATTTCGGCCAGGCCGCTCATGCTGATGCCGCCAATGCCCATAAAGTGGATCTTTACCGGTTTATTAAAATTGATTTGATACATCAGAATCCTTCCTATTCTATAAAATTGATAATTAATAAGTGTATAACTTTTGTGACTGTGCATATCCTGCACGGAACAGTTACCTATTGCTATTATAACCGCATTTAATGAAAAATCAAATGAAAATTATGAAAATGTAAATTATGTATTGTATACAAAAAACTATGTAAAAATTGTTGAAAATTGTCAGAAAAAAGTTGCATAAAACCTGCTGATGCTATAAGGATTGCATATATTTTGCTTTTTTGTCGAAAAAAATTAGTAAATACTGTTCACTTTTTATATAAATAGTGGTATAATGAGTTCACAAATAACAACAGAGGTGATAGCGTGATTAAGAAAGAAATGATAGCCATGCTTCTGGCCGGCGGGCAGGGCAGCAGACTTGGTGTTTTGACTTCGAATGTAGCAAAACCGGCAGTGGCTTTTGGCGGCAAGTACCGTATTATTGATTTTCCGTTGAGCAACTGTATCAATTCGGGAGTGGATACAGTTGGTGTTCTGACACAATATAGACATTTGCGGCTGAACAGCCATATCGGCATTGGTATTCCGTGGGATCTGGACCGTAATCACGGCGGTGTGACATTGCTTCCACCTTATGAGAAGAGCGAGAGTTCAGACTGGTATACAGGAACAGCCAATGCTATTTATCAGAATATGGAATATATTGAGAAGTACAATCCGGAGTATGTACTGATCCTTGGTGGTGACCATATTTATAAGATGGATTATGAAGTGATGCTGGATTACCATAAAGCAAAAGGGGCAGATGTGACAATTGCCTGCATGCCTGTACCTTGGGCTGAGGCCAGTCGTTTTGGCGTTGTTATTGCCGATGACAACGGCAATATCAAGGATTTTGAGGAGAAACCGCCGAAGCCGAGCAGTAACCTTGCGTCTATGGGTATTTATATCTTTAACTGGTCGATACTGAGAGAGGCGTTGATCGCTTTGAAGGATCAGCCGGGATGTGATTTTGGTATGCATGTTATTCCTTATGTACATAATAATACGCATAATTGTTATGCGTATGAATTCAATGGCTACTGGAAGGATGTTGGAACACTGGGATCCTACTGGCAGGCCAACATGGAATTGATCGATATCATTCCGGAATTTAATCTGTATGAGGAATTCTGGAAGATTTATACGAATAACGATATGATCAAGCCACAGTATTTCGGTGAGAAGGCTGTTGTTGACAGGTGTATCATCGGAGAAGGTGCGGAGATTTATGGAGAAGTGAAGAACAGCGTCATCGGCGCAGGCGTTATCATCGAAGAAGGTGCTGTTGTTCGTGATTCTATTGTTATGCAGGGAGCGGTGATCGGCGCTGGAACAACGGTTGATAAGGGAATTATTGCCGAGTCCGTACAGGTCGGCAGGGACTGCAGACTGGGTGTGGGTGAATTTGCCCCGAATGTTTACAATCCAAAGGTTTATGCGTTTGATCTTGTGACAATCGCGGAGAATTCTGTGATTCCGGATCATGTACAGATTGGCAAGAATACAGCGATTGTCGGAAAGACTGTACCGGAAGATTATCCGGATGGCCTGCTGGCGAGTGGACAGGTTATTATAAAGGCAGGTGAAATATAATGAGAGCGATTGGTATTGTTTTAGCAGGCGGGAACAGCAGCAGAATGGGTATACTGGCGAATAAGAGAGCCGTTGCAGCTATGCCGATAGCAGGCAGCTACAGAGGCATAGATTTTGCACTGAGCAATATGTCGAACTCTCATGTACAGAAAGTCGCTGTATGTACACAGTTTAATGCACGTTCATTGAATCAGCA
>NZ_JBBMEK010000014.1:0-27206 GCF_040096555.1 Coprococcus intestinihominis
TGAGCCTAACTGCTGTACGGCTAATTGGATAACCATACTCATAGCCATATGGATACGCCTTTGCATCCGATGCCGCTTTTGTATCAGATGCGATTGGCTGAATAGATATCTTTTGTTCATATACCCATACCGGATGGTCCGTCACGATCTTCAGATTGACTGTCTGCCACCCATTGTCAAAGAATGCTTCTGAAGGTTTCGCTGCATATATATAGCAGCTCAGATAACATTCATTGACATATAATGCACCTGGCTTTTTCTTTCTTACATCACCAAGAAAAGCAGCCATCATTTCATCATATGATTGCTGCCATTTCATATCGAAAGTATCCGATACATTGACCTTGATTTCATGCGTCTCAACTTTTTCTTTAAACTCAGTGATCTTATTGTCTTCTGTATCATATGACAATTCAAATTCAAAGAGATCCAGATCTGCAATGCCATATTTCTTTCCATCAAACATGATTTTTTTCGTTTTATCGCTGTTCTCGTAATAGACATTCATTCTTTTACTCCTCCATAAGACGTAAAAATTCACGTCTGTTCATTGAAAAGTAATATTCCTTCTTGCTGTTGCGCTGAATGATATTTTCAAGCTTTTTATAATCAATACACTGATCAAACCTGCCGCCAATCATATCTCCGAGCATATCAGCCAATGGTGCCAGTGAAGTCCGGTTTAACGGAAGCGCATACTCAGGGTCAGCTTCCCCTAATCCAGAAACCAGCGAAGGACCGTTAAACAAACCACCTTCTGCATACCACTTGATGCCGAATGAAGGAACTTGTGGTGGATTTAATGAGAATTTACCTGTAATATAAGGATGCGGAAGTTTCAAAGCCGGAAGGCTCCATGTAAAATGGAAAAAGCCTTTAATCCTATCGATAGCGCCTTTAACCGCATCTTTGGCACCATTTATTTTTGATGTAATGCCACTCTTAATACTGTCAAATTTTTGTATAGCAGCCGACTTTAGACCTTCTACCTTGGCCACAGCTCCGCTCTTTAGATTTTCGAACCCATTGATTGCAGATGTCTTCAAACTGGTTACTTTATTGATTGCACCACTCTTTAAACTCTCAAACTTTTGTGTTGCTGAATCTTCCAACATTGTCACCTTGTCGATTGCTCCTGTTTTCAACGCCTCAAATCCGTTTACAACACCATCTTTCAATTCAATAGCTTTGGCTTTCAAGTAATCCCAATTCTGCCATACTAATATACCGGCACCTACAACCGCAGCAAAAACTCCCGCCGTGGCCAGCAACGGAATATTCAAAAGCGTTACTTCTCCGGCCAATATAGGAGTCAGGAAATTCGCTACAGTCGTTACAGTATTATAAGCCGCCATACCTGCAGCTGCTCCTGCAAGCATTCCTCCTAGGACTTCAAAAGACTCCTTATTCTCCATGATATACTGGCCGTAGTCTTTTAGCCCATTGACGGCAACATCAATCCCATTACCGATAGCTTCAAAATCCACATTGTCTGCGATACATCCACCAAGAGTTTCAACTTCATCTATGACAGTTACAATCCCATCGCCAATGGCTTCAAAGTCTACTTTATCAGCTACCGTCTCCAATACAGGGATCAATTCATCCTGTACTTTCGGAAGGACTTCGCCTTCTATCTTTCGGCCGATTCCGGCCACGGCAGAACCAAGATCATCATATTTGACATTATTCAGATCTTCAAGGGCGCTGCTTGTCAATGAGATATCGCCTCTGGTATCCATCAAGGCCTGAACTGCAGTTTCTCCGAGATCTTCCCACATGGTTCCCATCAGGGCCTGTCCAAGCTGATAACGCTCCTGTTCATCCTCAACTTTCATCAATGACGCAATAACATCCTGCATAGCCTGTCCGGCAGCCTCACCGCCTTCATTGACTTTTTGTTTCATTGCATCCACATTGTAGCCAAGGCTTTCAAGGGCTTCATCAGCGCTGCTGTCCTGCCATCTGATATGATATTCCTTTACGGCATCGCCTAATTTGTCAATACTCCATGTACCGCTTTCAGCACCGTTTGCAAGCATATTGAACATATCCTGCGCAGAATATCCGGCATCCTTAAACTGAACAGAATACTCATTGATGGTATCAAGCAGATCATCATTCTGATCCAGCCCCTTCTGAGCACCCTGGACCATCAAATCAAATGCTTCTTCTGAAGAAATACCAAATTGATTCATCATCGAATTTGCCGCACGGACGGATTCAGATACTTCCCACCCAAACGTATCTCTGAGAAGAATGGCCCGCTCAGTTGTATTCTGCAGCTCATCACCGGTCTGACCTGTCTGTTGATGGATTGTAGCCATGACATCCGCTATATCCTCAAGGCCTTCTCCAAAGTTATCCATGTACACGTTGTACATGATATCTTCAAACTCCTGCATCTTGTCCGCAGCCATCCCGGTTTTACCCTGAAAGTTATTCAGGGCTTTTTGTCCGGATACAGCTTTTTCAGCAAAACTTCCAACAGCATCTGTTAATTTTTCCACGCCTGTACGGATCAGATCAGACGCTAGATTTGCTTTAAGAAGATCTCCAAATTCAACAGATTTTGCGCCGGCACTATCCATAGACTCTGTGAAATCTGCAAGGGCTTCGCCTGTGGCCTCAGTTGAATCACAGACATCTTCAGTCACATCGGACTGCTTGTTCAATTCTGCATTACATTTATCAATTTCGTTCTGAAGTTTCTGTTCGGAACGCATATTATAATTCAATGCTGATTCAAGATCTTTAACTTCTTTCGAATCTTCTCCAAACAGCTCCTTCGCCTTCTGCAGTTTCACATTCATGAGCTCTGTCTTTTTCTGCGTTTCAGCAAGTGCATCAGACAGAAGGTTCGTCCGCTCTGACAGAAGATTTGTATCTCCGGAAGCACCTTTCAGCTTCTCTGCGTTCAGCGATAACCGAGAATTAAGGACCTTGATTTCATTTTGCGTACTCTTTAAGCCATTATTAATATCCTGCGTCTCTGCCACAAATTTAACTTTGACTTCACTATTTTTACGTGCCATTTCTCACCATCTTTTCTTCCTCATACCGCATAAACGCATTATATGCTGAATAGTTTTCTGCAACTCCCGTTAAAAAAGCATACTCGGTATTCCAGAACACTTCTTCAGGAATCCCGAGTATTAAAACATAATAAGTATAATAATCTTCGATATCTTCCAGGACGATATCAGGAAATCTAATTTTATGTCTTAATTTTCCCGTCCGCTGTTTGAAACGTTCCTGGAAGGTTCTGTTTTTTTTCTCCCTGTAATCCTCAGATACAGGTTATTGACATAATTCACATCATCCGGAATACAATCAAGGAATTCTGGATAATCCATAATTTTATTATCCGGGTTATCCATAGCAGCACATATATACGCAAAATACAGTACATCTGCAATCTGCATATAATCATCAAGGCCTCCCATGATGACTTTGCCGCAGGCTGCATATGCCTCCGGATATTTTCCCTTTGCTCTGTACTGTCTGGACATAGAAAGAGACAAACTTAATGTTTCTCCAGTGCTGGTTCTCATATCATATACACATGTCTTCATATTATGCCTCCACTAATGTTCTGCTAAATGCTGTCATCCACTGCTGAGGGATTTCAGTACTGCCTGAATCAAGATCTGCAGGCAGACACTCATACATACAGCAGCCACCCTCATCTGGGCTCAGATCAAACTCAATGTCCAACTCTGCAACCTCTTCTGCACCATTTTCAATCTTACGTGTAAAATCAGATGCAATTGAACAATTCGGGTAAGCCTTATATTTAAGATCACCCATTTCATCAAATACTTTGGCCACATACGCAAAGTTCGGCAAGGCTCTTGTCCCCCAGCTTCCTACTCCTTTTTTCAGACTAGAATCAACAATTGCAAGCATCTTCTTATAGGCAGACCATTTGATATGGCCGGTCAGCTTCAATTTGCCGGTGCCTTTCTGATATGCCTTTTTAAGGACTTCAACACCTTCGCATGTCTTTGTTACAAATCTGATATTCAGCGTCTCTTCTGCTGTTCCAACGCATCCGATTTTCTCAAATGCTTCGTCATCACCGACTTTAATTGACGACTCTTTAATCTCAAATTCTGAAAATCCGTCATTATACATTTATCGCATCCTCCAATCTATCACATATTGCATCTACAATCTTTTCTTCAGACTTTTCAACGCCACGCTCCATGAACCACTTGCCGCCATGATGATGAATCGTATTGCTGCCATCATTCGGAAAATACAAATATTTATATTTTTTTGTGGCATTAACTTCTACAGCCAGATTACTGTTAATATGGCTCAAAGATTTTGAACTTTTCGCTGGGCTTGCTTTTCCCCTCCAGGGTTTTCTTCCAGATGCAGGCATATAACTCTTAATATTCTGAATAATAAGTGGACCGCCTATCTGATGAAGCACATCATTAACGGCTTTTTCAACATCTCCCGGAAACTGACGAAATTTTTCCTGCAGCCTGGCTGCATCTTCTTTTTCAATATAGAACTCATTCGCCATATACTTCACATCCTTTAGCAGGAAGTGAAAACGTGATCGTTGCCACTTCAACTGACAAATCCGTGTTTCCTTTTAGGAAGTACTCAAATTCAATATCTTTATCCGCAAGCCTCAGTCTTGTGCCCGCGAGAACCCGCTTAATAAGCTCATAGACATATCCTTCAGGCACATAGTTTTCACGGACTATGTGCACTTCGTAATACTCGCAGAAGTCCATCTTCGACTTGCCGGCTTTGGATATTGTTGACCGATTAAATGTTGTATAGTTCCATTTTTCCGGAGCTTTCGCAACCTGTCCATAGTACAGATTCGAATCCATGGCTTCCAGAATCTCCTTAAGTTTATCCAGCAATCTCCCGCACCTCCTCAAGATACAGATACAGATTCTTCTTGTCGTTGTCATAATCAATCTTGAATATATCATACAGAAGCTTACCATGGAGAACCTTCTGATCCGTTGTCACGCCCGGCCGATAAGGTACTTTAACTTTCAGTGTCAGTTTTCGGCTCACTGATTCAGCGAACTCAAAATCTTCTCCGCGTCTGCTCATCTCAACAAATGCAAGCTTCCTCAAATTCTTCAGGTCACTTTTTTTAAGCTCATTGACTTTTGCCCCAAAACTGGTCTGTGTATTCACAGAATCACAAACATACAGGTATCCATCTGTATAAACATCAAGCTCCTTCTTCTTCGTCATCGGCATCCTGCATCTTCCTTTCCACCAGAAGCTGGTTCTGATATGTAATGATATCCGCAAGATAAACATTCTTAAATTCATCCCCGCAACCGTTATGCTTGTACAGGCAATAATTCAGGAATAGATCTCTTGCAGGTCCGGGCGCGGAATAATCAATTTCCGCACCCAGAAGCTGATTCAAGTCAACTTTTGTATCCTCTATCATGTCAGCCAATTCTATATCTGTATCATCATCCGACCATGAGACTTTGAGTTTCCTCTTTACCCTGTCAAGCAGATCCATGCCTCATCGCCTCCTCTTTCATTAAGCACTTGCTGATGAAGCAACGTTTTTAACTGTAATGTATGTAGGGTCTAACTTCGAAATATCAATCAAAATAGCTACTGTATTGTCGAATGCCTTACCCATGCCATACAGTTTGATTTTCAGTGTTCTCATATCCTCAAGGAATTTGAATTCATCAGAGAATTCAATATTGCCCTCTTTTGATAATCCAATACCAAAGAAGTATTCATCCGGCAGGCAGATGATAGCCTGTCCTTCTGCTACTTCATTACTTCTGACAACTTCTGTTGGGAACGGGAATACATCTTTTGAATATAATCCCATGTTATTCAGCACTGTTGTTGCAGGCATGATCTTTGTCAGATAATCAATCTGATTACAGATCATTGTCACCTCATCAAATTTTCTCAGTCTGCCCTTTTCTGTCTTTGCAAGTGTAGCGAGCAGTTTTCCATAATCCGCCGGCAGGAATGATGTAACTTTAACAGGTGTTTTCTGCGGATAGCCGGTTGAACTGTTGACGGATACCCCATCATGGATATCTCTGTCCAGACCAATCGGACAATTATGGCCATTACCTGATACAATCGCAGCCTCAAGACCGCATGCAAGTGCTTCCTGAAGAACCGTTCTTACATAGTTATCAAGATAAGTCGGACCAAGATCAAGCATATCTTTGTCAATAAGTGCATAAGCAGTCAGTTTACACTGTGCAAGTGACACAACCTTAAAACTGGATGTGATCTCCTGCGTGATCTGGCTGTTAATAGTGCCCCAGATTGCTTTCTGAACAGTATGATCATTCAGGATGAATCTTGTAAGATACTGCACATTTGTAAAGCTGATTCTGCTCAGCAGCGGATGCTCATCAATCAGATTCCTATAAACATCTTCAATAATCGTTTCAGGCATTCCATTCCCGCTGATCAGTGTCGTTAATGCCTGCTTAGGTGCCGGATCCTTTGCTGCCTGGATCAGCTTCTCATAAAACTTTGTTTCCTCAGCCGTCAGCTGGCGGTAACCTCTCTGCGCAAGAATAGTTCTGTCACCATCAGCTTCAAGGTAATCCTGCTTAATAGATTCCGCTACAGATTCGTGGAATTTTGTCATTGCTTCCTGGATTTCTTTCTCATCTCCTGACAGAAAAGCTTTCTGCATAGCCAGACAAGCTTCTTTCTGCTGTTCTCTTGTAATCGTTGTTCCTAACATTCTGATACCTCCTGTTATTTTGCTAATGCATTAAAAAAAGCAGCCGCTCTCGCACTGCCCGTTAACTCATTTTTAGTTTTCTCTTCGCCTATCTTCGGCTCGACATCGAGCTGAAGCGCCGGATTGTCATAAATCTCAATTAACTTATCCATTCGCTCAATCAGCTTTGGAATACCTTCCGGCCATTCTAATTTTGCAGTCAGCTTATCATGGATAATGCCACGGACACTCTGAATTGGTTCTTCGCCCTCATCTTGCTCGGCAATTTCTGTTGCAAAGCCCATCTCAAGCGCTTCAGCAGCTGTGATCCAGGTTTCATTGTCCATCAGGTCTTTGATCTCATCTTCTGACAGTGCGCTTACTTTCTTGTATGCTTCAATGGATGACTGATTGATCTTGTCATTGTTTTCAGCAGCTTTTCTCAGCTCTTCTGAATTGGCATAACCAACATAAGACATCGCATTATGGATCATAAGCAGTGCCAGCTCTCCCATAACTCTTGTATCACCGGCGCAAAATATAATTGACGCTGCAGAACATGCGAAACCATCACAGTATGTTGTTACCGAAGCCTTATTTCTCCGGAGCGCCGAATAAATAGCCAGCGCCTCCGCCACTTCACCGCCATACGAATTGATGTATACATTGATTGCATCCACATCCAGGCTGTCAATTTCCTGTTTGATATTGTAGGCGGACACATCTGATTCCAGCCAAGGCCAGGATGTGATATCACCATAAATATTCAATGTTGCCTCTTTGCCGGTAACTGTCAGCTGATAATACTTTCCCTTATTCATTATTCTCACCTTCTTTCATTGCTTTTACCTGTTCAAAGTTCTTTGACATATAATGCTGCTTGCTCCAGAACTCGTCGCACGGCTTCAGGCCGGCTTCAAGTCGAAGTTCATCAATATCCTTGACAAATCCGCTGCCGACCAGTTTATAAATCGGGTCGGCCAGTTCAAACATATCTCTATGAATGATGCTTGAAGTCCGGACTTCGTAATAATTGCCGGCACTGAAATTCTTAAATCCGGCTTTCTTATTGAGCGCTTCCGAGATTAAATCTGCGTATGGATCCACAGAAAAAGTAAGCAGCTCATTAACAATATCCTTGATATTGGTAATGTTACCAGTCATCAGGGCCAGCGGCACATTGTAGGCTGCGGCCGTCATCTCAAATATATCCTTCCGGAGTTTGATAAAATCATCCGCGCTTTTTGATGTCTGGCTCTCTTCCGGCTTCAGATCATAGCCGTCAAACTCAGGATAAACAGCTGTATCACTCTTCAGATAATCATTCAGCTGTTGGGTAACCGTATCTTTAAAAACCTTCAGGAATTTTTCATCACTCGGCTTATAACCTGTGATATGCAGCTTATATTTTCGTCCGTTTGTCCGCTTAAATGCATTCGCTGCAGTTTCAATCAGCTTACCATACTCGGTATACAAATTATTCAGGATATCAATGATTCTCTTATCCGTCAACTTCAGCAGGTATACCTGATCAGCATAATAGTTTTTCTTCAAAGACAGATTGCCTACAACTGCATTGCAGTATACATTTCCTCTAAAAGGCCGTTCTTCTTTTAATCCAAACGTATCCACACAATACAGATGCTTATTTTCCTCAATAATCAATACGCCCTTTTTCCCATTCGGATCAGCAAGCAGCTTCTCCATTACTTTGTGCCAGAACTCCGATGATGTCTGGTTAATGTTTGGTGATACATTTAAAAGATAATAGTCTTCATTCTGAACCGGCTTATTATCTATGTATACCATGATCTCAGATTTTGAGATCGCATTGGCAATGATATTCGTTGCCGAACAGACCGCCATCTGCAGATAATACAATGACGGAGATACATTGAGTGTAATCGTATCCATATCACCATATTTTTCTGAATTTATAAATGCTTCTAAAAAATTTTTCAATGATATTCCCATATCGACTCCTAAATAGTGATTACCGGAAGACTGTACAAAGGTGCCTTGACCGCTGAATCTAATTCAGATTCAACACACATGGACATTACCAACGACATCCAAGGGTCTGTCTTCCGGGATTTTGATTCAATCTTTGCATAGACAAATGAGCCCTTATCTGCCCCTTCTTTTCTGCCGTAACTGATCAGTTTTGTGTTGTTGCAGCCCCATCGAAGAACCGGATTATCGTCCCAGACGAAATTGTGATTTACAAAGCAGCTGTCAATCACCGGTACTACCTGAATAATATCCCTCTGGGTAATCAGCTTGATTTTCTTCTCCTTTGCTGTAAATCCAATGCCTTCCAACGCCCTCTTCAATAGAGCATATCGGTACGTATCAATAGCAAGCTTTCTGATATCGTAACGGCGTCCAAGCCCCTGAATATACTCAGCGATGATATCCGGATGAATCTCAACATCATCCACCACAGTCAACAGGCCATTGGCTTCCCATTCTTTCCATGGACACTTCAATCTCGGAATGTCCTTTGAATGACTGCACAACCAGGAATGATTGATATCATAACGCGTATCTCCATCCCTGAAATGAAAGTTAACAGAAGCTAAATCTGTTACCTTCATGTAATCAATACCTACTGTACAGCTCATACCACTCAGATCCGGTATCTGCCGGTCTGTTGCAATAATATTAGCCCACTCAGTGACGCCGCCTTCCTTCTGGACATCATGGATATTCATTCGTTTAATCATGAATGCCGGCAGCCTGAACGGTGATTTCTTCCACTCATGGAACTCCTTCCTAATCTCAGCCAACAGGTTTGGCAGATATGGCAGTGACGGGTTGGCCATTGGCCAGTTTTCCTCATCATACACATCATTGGCGCAGTTCAGTTTACAGATAAATGGCAGCATACCGTTATCCGGATCACCGTTCCTCAGAATCCCCTCTGATGTTTCCAACAGGTCATCCAACGGGCCCTCACGGACATCCCCATCCGTCGTATAATACGACCTTCGCGGATGCTGCTTTTTACCAAGACCAGTCGTAAAAACGTCAATATCCGCATAATTCAGATACTGATGAACCTCGTTGAATATAACGATGCCGGATCTCAGGCCATCCTTCCCCTTCGGGTTATGTGTACGCCCCTTGATCTCTGCCCTGTTCTTCTTTCCGACAATCAATTCTTTTGTCCAACTAAAAAATCTCCTCAGTTTTTTTGTAAACTTTGGAGATTCAAATACTGCGATCAAATCCTTGACCGGCCGTGTGGCCTGGTCTTCATTGTTCGCACAGATATCAACATCATATTCTTTTACAGGATTATATGGACTGGTCAGGCACATTGATTCATATGCGATCATGCCATCTTTTCCGGCACCACGGCCAAGCAGACAGAATAAATCCGGCCATCTCGGCATTCCGGTGTCTTTCCAGTATGTACAGTCATGCAGCACAAGCACGAATTTTTCCCATGGGAACAAATCCCAAGGAAAATACTTCTGCAGTGAAAGATATCTCTCCGCCTGTTCTTCATCAACATAGATATCTTCCATCTGAAAGCATTTAATCACATAATCAACTAAAAGATGCTGTTCTTCGCAGCATCTGATCTCGCCATTCTTGACGATATCAATCCATTCCTCAACATGCGGAGATATATTATAACAGCTCATCATCATCACCCTGGACATCTACCGGCGGAGACAGCCCCAGAGCGTCAAGCAGCTTTAGCATCTGGGTATTGACCTTCACCAACTGTTCAATCGAATCATTTTTCTTCCATCCTGTCTGGCCACCGCCATTATTGTACTTAATCAACGTGCCTCTTTCCATTATATCCTTCACAAGCAGCTGCTTTGTGATCCAGAAATCCATATAGTCTTCAATCAGATCAGAATATGTCTTTCCCAGGACACCATTCCTTTTCAGTTCATCTGACAGATTTTCCTTTACGGACCTGTATCTAGCTGTCCGTTTTAAGCTTTTAACTTCCTCTTTTTCCATTACCTCAAATGCCAATCATACCCACCCCCCTCATGTGTGCGAATCCAGCTACTCTGTCAATATCCTCCTCCCGTTGTTCGTTCCCCTTTTTGAAATAGGGTAATGGGGACCCGGGGGTATTACCATCGCTCTTCGTTGACATATTTTTCTTTCTGGGCAGCACCTGCTGCCCTCTTTGCCGACTTCTCAGGATGTAATTCATTATGACACGCTCTGCAGACCGCAAGCAGGTTGCATTGTCTCACGCCTCTGGCATCCACGTACCACCTGCTCAGTGCCAGCTCAGGATGTTCACGTACATGCATCACATGATGCACCGTGTCTGCCCTGGTGACGATGCCCCGCTCTTTGCATGGCTGACATTCATAATGCTGCTCCCGGAGAACTTCTTCCTTCAGTCCAGCGTACCCACTCCTGCCACTCCATTCTCTGCTCTTATAGAACTTCCACAGCTGGTCATCCTCAATCAGCTGATTAATCCATCTTACTAACTGTGTCTCAGTCATAATGCCACATCCTTCATGGACCCTGCAGGATTCGAACCTGCGACTCTCTGCTTATGAGGCAGATGCTCTGACCGCTGAACTAAAGGTCCGTAACAGAAAAGGCGCCGGTAAAACCAACGCCTTTTATTCTTCGTGATATTTTATTATATTTATTGCATGATACTACTATAGCACCAAACAGCGTCCTTTTCAATCCTTTTAAGCAAATTTTCCAAACATATTTTCGTTTTATCCACATAAGCGTCTTGTCTGATCCATGACAATCACCAGTTCATCCAATACTTTGTCGATAGCATCCACTTTCCTCAGGTACTTTTCTTTGCCTGTTGATTCATACTGGTTCAAGGTATAGGCCCGTTTCTTCACCAGATTCAGGTATCGTGTTCTCTTCTTTTCTGTCATGGTAAGGTATTTGATATCATACTGTCTGAACAGATCAACATATGAAAAACTTTCCAGATATCCTTCTTCCAGCCGGACTGTAATCAGATGTTTGTAAATACCAACAATCGGACACACAACTCTTCTGGCCGCAGCCTCATCTCTCTTCTGTCCTTTCCATCCATCCCATTTAAGAACCTGAACCAGATCACCAATCTGCAGCCGGCTTCTCAGTTCCCTTATCATCTGATCAGTGATTGCACTGTTTACCTTTTCAGTCAACATGTCCCCTCGCCTCCTTCTTCATTCATCTTTGCCAGGATCATTTCCAATGCATCATTATACGAACGATAATATGAATCCTTTGATATATGCAATGTTCTGCGGATCTCCATCGGTGTCATCTCACCAACATACAGCATCCAGAGAATTGTGCAGCCTAATTCATTTTCAGCTGCCATATTGATCAGTGTTACTGCTCTTCTCATATCCGATACCGAATGCCACATAGCATTCAACATACCGAGCTCTGCTTTTTCATAGGCAAGGCATATACCAGACACGCTGTCCCCGTGACTGCTCCCACCTCCAGAAGCTGCCTTATACACGACAGCTTTAAGCGAATCCTTATAGTCAAGGCAAGCTGTCGCATATAATTCTTTCTTCACCCCAAAAACGGATGCAGACATTTGATACTTTCTCAGCTCTTTAATCAGGCCAACTCTATCCATCTTCATCGCCTCCTATACCACATTCATAAATCTGTTCATGAATGATTGCTGCCATTGTGGCCGGTCCGTTTTCTGATCAGGCCATTCCATGTTCCAACATTCCCTGCAGTCTACTTTCATACCCACTAATTTCTTTCGCTTACATTCTGTTATATTACTCCCAGTCGTATCCAAAAAAGGATAGCTATCTGGACACCCAGCCACACCACCTAAATGACCACAACCTACATTTTTCGGACACATCTGAGCTACCTTCTCTTTTCTTGTCATATAGTCACATCTCCTTTTAACTAAACGGCAGTTCTTCATCCAATCCATCAGGGATATTCATGAATCCATCAGAGCCAACAGCCGGCACATCGTTACTGATCGGTGCATTGCTGTTCTGTTCAGAAGTTCTCTTACTCTCCGCAAACTCATGAGATTCAACGATGATATCTGTTGTATAAACCTTCACGCCGTCCCTGTTCGTATAACTTCCTGTCTGAATACGTCCCCTAACAATCAGCTTAATTCCTTTATAAAAATATTTTTCTGCAAACTCAGCCAGCTTTCCAAACTCAACACAATTGATGAAGTCAGCCTGCTGATTCTCTTTGGAATAAATTCTATCAACCGCCAATGTATATCTGGCTACAACTCTATCTTCATTACCATTCTGGCTATGTCTTACTTCAGGATCTCTTGTTAATCTACCTGATAAAATCACATTATTCATTATTATTCTCCATTTCTTTGATGTGACAGGTTGGTGACAGCTTTGTGGCAGTTTTTATTGAACTATCTGCCACGCCTAAACCCGCATAAATACTGAACTTTTTTGACACCGTGGCAGCTGTGGCAGTTTTTTTGAGGTTGGTTTATTATTTTGATTTTTTTTAGAAATCTTTAGGACTTGAAAAAAGTTGCCACATCTGCCACGCTTCGCTGAAAGCCGCATAAATACTGGTATTCCAGCGTGGCAGTTTTTTTCTGAAATCTGCCACAACCTGCCACAAGCTGCCACAAATCTGTCACTTAAATGGCACTTCAACACCTGCTGCCTGTGCATCAACGAAATCCTCTCCCTTCTCATCCAATCCCTCTATATACCGTCCAACTGTACGGTCTTTGCCTTCCTTGTATCCCTTGTCTACCAGATTTTTATAAAACTTTGCCCGTCCAATGGCCTGCCTGTCATTCTCTTCACAATACTTATCATACAAATCATACAGCACGGTCCTGCTGCATCTGGCACCTGCTGCCGGCTTCATACAATCTTCCAGCCATGCCTTTACGCTGTCAGCATCCTTGTACAACTCATTTACCAACCGCTTGCTGTTCTCTGACTCAGGTATACGCCCTTTCTCATACATCTCATGCAGCCACCTCACGGCCATGAATATAGAAAACTGCACCTCTGACTGCAGCTTCTCATCCAATCGCAGGTCTATCTTTGCCGGCTTCACATTCATTTCCAGGATGAGCAGACGTCTGTAGAATGCATTACTCTTCTCATCCAGGTTCAACGGTATCTTGTTTGCTGAGAATAACAGCTTCGCATAGCTCCTGAAGGACCGGTTCGCATCCATACCCTTACGTTCAAAGATAATCTCATCATCCCCGGTACACTTCTTCAGCACATCCACTGCATTCAGTGGCGCCGTTGAGATATCTGCACATGAATTCATCAGCTTGCCAAACAGATTTGATGGATAAAACCTCTCATTCAAATCTGCCAGGGATACATTCACATAATTCGGCTTGCCGACTATGTACTCTGCCAGTGCAATCAGACGGCTCTTGCCTGTACCGCCCTCGCCTTTGATCATCATGAATTTCTGCATAGATGTGTCACAGGTCATGCAATAGCCCAGATATGTATAAAACATCTGCCTGTCACCGCTGTCTGGAACCGCTTCCTTCAGGAACTTTAATGTATTCTCGCCTTTCACCGGCTGAAAACTGAATTCATGCGGTATCTGGTTCATACTCCTGTATTCCGGGCTGTGTGGATGTATCTTCATTTCCTGCACATCCAGCATCCCATTTTTGAAGTTTATCCACCATTTGGGATAATTGTTCACCGTCTCAAAGGAAGACTGCAGCGCCTGCTGCCTGATGAGCAAATCATATACCCGCTTGATGGTCGCTGCCTTAATCTCATTACGGTACAGGCACGCCTGTATCTTATTCATCAGCATGATACCGTTCGTATCCTCCTTAAATACGCCATTCTCATATACAAAGGCAATCCCATCTATGACAAACATATCCTCTGTATCCATCAGATACTCTACGATAGCCACATCGCAGACGCTTGTACATTTCCCATTTTCATCATAGTTGTGAAACTGCTGCAGATCCATACAGGTATCCTGTCCTTCAAACCGGTTGATGAACTGTTTAAGCGTCTGATCCAGCTCTTCCTGCCGATCATAGTTGCCCAGGTATTCTTTATTCCGGAAAAGGGTATATCCTGACTGCTTATAGACAATTCCGTTCGACTTAAAGAACACTTCCAGCTCATCATTCGTCTTCTTCCTGAAGCATGCCGGCACAAAGACATAATCCATCAGGTTTGTTCCTGTATTGATGATGCTCTTAATATATTCCTTAAATCCATCCAGGCTGAATGCATTTTTCTCTGCTTCTGTAAGCCATAGCGTAGAATAACCGATAGCAACCACATTCTGCATGATTTCCATGTTATCGTTGATAAAGACGTACCGGTGCTTTTCATCCGGATCCTGCTGTATCATTTTCTCAAAAATATTTTTAAGCATGTGTCCTCCAACGTTCTATTCCGTAAACCTTATACTTCTTTTCAAAATCTTCCCGGCCGATCTTGTGATATTCCGTGTGATGCGTCCGACACAGGCACATGATCCTGCTGCCGGAATCATCATACTTTCTTCTGTCATTACCCATGCCGATAGCATCCACATGATGAATCTCTCCCTCACGCCCGCACAGGCAGCACTTCCGGTGTTTAATACACGCGATCAACGCCCTGTCTATCTCTTCCGCCCTGTTGGTCAGATTATCTGTCAGCGGTATGCCGTTCTGTATGGCATACTCCAGAAGAAAAGCGATATAATCACGAGCGGTGTCCATCGTACAATCTGACAATGAGAAGGCCTCTTTCCTGTAGGCCTTCTCACACTCTGCTTTCAATGCCTCGTGGACATATGCCTTTTCATCTTTACTCATATATCCACAGTATTCAGCAATATCCCGCTCTGTAGCATATGCTTTCTTCCTCTGCTCCGGAGAGATAAAACGTCCATCCATGATGACCAGACGCCCCATACTGATGCAGTGCTCAATAATGTAATTAGCTACATTGGCATTTTTTGCCTGTATAAGCATCTGCGTTCCATCCATATCTTCCTTGACTCCCTTGATACTGCAGATTACTTCCACTTTCATCCCTCCTGCATTCACATACCTCATTCGGATCCAGATGTGCGCCGCAATACCGGCATATCTTGTAATATGTTTTCTTTTTCATCTACAATCACCTTTATCCCTTTGATCCACATCGTCCTGGATGCGTCCTGCTGCTTTCTTATGTATCCCATCTCTTCAAGCCTAGCCAGGCGTGCGTGAATCGTTGATGTTGATTTATACCCCATTCCTGTCATGATCTCCCTAACTGACGGGGAATACATATGCTGTATAAAGAAATCCCTTATAAACAAATACATCTGTTTATCCGATTCTGTCATTTTTCTCATCGAATCACCCCTGTAATCCCAAGATTCGTCTCGTCTGGTGCCAGTCTAGCCTTGCACCAGATGTTATTTCCAACCACTTCCGATACGTCTCTCATAATCTATCCTTTCTGCGCCATATGCTTTTCAAGCATCATGACCGCTTCCTGTATATCTGCATCTAATTCTTCTGTATGAATTTTCGCAAAACACCTGATGACTTTACGCCAGTCCTCCGGCGTATTCTTCATATGTGCCTTGGCGTTCTCATAGATTTTTCTAACTCTCTCATCCATTGCCTTCACCTCACCAGTTATACATATTGACAAATGCCGCAAGCTCTTTCAGGTCTTTCAGATTTAACCCGCTAGTTAATGCACAGCAATCCTCATCATAATGATTAATTTGATAATATACCCGGAATTCAATGGGAGTACCTCTTCTGTCATCGATAAGCTTTCCATCCTGATCATACACATTGCTGTCTTCATCGTCCCTGATGCATTCAACAGAAAATCCTCTGTTATCCTCCCAAGGAATATAAGTCTTGATATACGCTTCATCTCTTGATGCCTGCATCTTTAATAATTCCTCTTTGATATCACTAATAATTTTCTTCATATCCTTCACCATTCCCTTTCTCATTGTCCCAGTCGATCCGCTGACTACAAGCCGGACAATAACAATAGTCATCATACTCAAGTTCATAACGCTTGTAACAACGTGGGCAAACCCACATATCATACACAAGATTTCCTTCTGGATCATATCCATCCCCTTGAAGTTCTGGTTTCTTTCATTTGAATTTATCTTCATCAATTAATCTCTTTCTTTTACCTTCCTGCATAATCCCGAATTTACTGCTTCATTCTTGAATAAATAACTTGCAGTTTTCCGATAATCATATCTTCAGGAAATGTAAAGCATGTAATGATATCAAATACTTGGTATACAATGATGCCAACGCCTACAACAATCGTTGCGCCTGCAAGCAGCCCCCACAACGTTTCCCTAGTATCATAATCAGCTAAACGATCTATAGTCTTTTGTTCCGCATTGTACTTCATCCGTTTGACAGCATATTTACTCACCGGCAACAAGCAAACGCCAATTATCATCCATACAATGCTTGTTATTATTTCGTAGGTAATATATTTATCACATAACTGCTGCAAGTACGGGATAACATTTTCAGAACTCCAGTCGATGACAATACCAAATCGTTCTGCAAGTGCATCTATGACTTTGATTACTTCATCTGACATTTGTCTTTCTCCTTCCTGTATTTGACCCTGTCCTCTGCTCTGGCCAGATCCACGTTCTCCGGATAAGCACGTTTCAGCATTCCTTCCGTTGTCCAGGAGGTCTTCCCGTTTGCGAAAACAACGATAACTCCCGTCTCGGTAACTTTACACAGGTGAGCCTTTACAAAATGATCATCTGCTGTATGTATAACAACCGGTGTATCCACAGGGACCATTGGCCAGTCAATATCGAATGGAACATATTCCTTTTCAGCCCATTCTCTTAATTTCAGCCAGCACTCGTTACCCCTGAAATCGCAGGTCGTGCAGGTGATATCTGTGCATCCTACCGGCGTACCATCCTGGCATGCTAACCTGTCCCCACTCGTCGCAATCAGTGCAATCTCATCCTTGAATCTTTCTCTATTCTTCATGGCTAAACCTTTCTCAAACCTCTCAGATAATCAATTAGTGCCGTTCTGTTCGTTCTACAGTTGTCCAGATATTTATATCCCGGCTTCAGAAGATATTCATATGTCGAATGCGTTTCCTTCCATTTCCAAGATTCATACATCCATTCACGGATAACGATGCTGTCCCCATTCTGTAAGTCAAACCGGTAATATACTTCCTGTGCGTTCGGGACCCTGAACCATACTGGCCATGATCGATAATTTTCCAGGAATGCTTTCCTCTGCTCGTTATTCTTCATATCCGGAAGTTCCATTGGTTCCGGATCCGGTTCTTCTGCTGCTTCCAGATCACATACCATTCCAGCCAGAGCAGCAACGATAATCTTTTGTTCTTCAATGAATGCCGGCAGTGATGCTTCGTTTTTGTAAGCATCCAGATACTGATTGAGCTTACCTTTCTCCTTCTCTAGCAAAAGCTGTACAGTTACCTGCTGCCCTTCACTTTCTTCCGGCTCCTGCTGCTCATCGTCCGCTTCATCTTCATCAAAAACCTGTTCCGCTGCATACGCTTCGCCAACATCTCCCTGCCGTTCCAGTTCACTAAACAGATCTTCCCATGTATACCTGATTCTAATCTCTTTACCTGTTAATGCATTTGTAATCGATATATCGGAATAAAATTCAGCAATCCATTCAGTGTTTGCATATGTGAACTTTATCATCTTGGCAAAGAGCGTATCTCTGACATTGCTATTGAAATCATCCAAACCTTCATATTTCAGATCGCACTTTTCTATAACGGCTTCGGTAAGAAAAACCAACATATCTTTCCGCGCCCGCACGGTTCTCTCAGCGTTCTCCATAGCTACCACATTCCACATGGACTGCACTGCTGCCATCAGATAGAACCATTCGAAATTGCCGATGCATCCACTACGTCCCCATAACTGGATATAGTCATCAAACAGATTGATGTGGCATTCCTCTTCACCATTCCAGAAATACCAGCAGCGGTTATATGTTCCAAGATTATCCTTCAACTGTTCCTCTGCTGTGATTACATTTAACACCCTTGCGGCATAGTCCTTACGGAAGTATGCTTTCTTGTCCTCAATAAGTTTTCTGGCAAAAGTATTCAGGATTTCTTTTTCCTCTGGACTTGGCTTTCTGATCTCCGGCCCCTGCTGCTCCGGCACAATATCCGGATAATCATAAACATTCATCTGGCCAGGAATCTGTTCATCTACCACTTCCGGCTCGACGTCGAGCGGCACTTCCTTCATGCTTCGAATCTCCTTGACCGTCATATCCGGCGTGACATCTTCCCGTTTGTCTTCCGGAATATATAGCATCTCTTGCAGCTGCGACTTACTGAAATCCTTATACCGTTCATCAATGCCCGGCGAGTTGCCATCGATGGAGAACTGTTCATTAATCCGGATGCAGTGATTGACAGTTGACTTAGACATTCCGAACTCGTTCATAGCAAAATCATGGATATCCTTGTACCCGTCTTCAAGATACATCTCATTGTCCCTGACCTTCCTGAGGAAGAATCCTATTCCTATGTACTCCCTTGCCATTGCCGTCACCCTGTCACGGATAATGTTCTTAATATCCGCATAAGGCACTGTATCATACCAATTCGTTACGTTTTCCATATCACACCTCGATTACTACAGAATCTTCTTTCGCTCCTTCTCTCTCGTAATTCGGGTACCAGATACCGTCATGCTCAACCGACCTGAGAATATATCTCGGATCGTCTTCATCTCTTACCTGGTCTTCCGGAAAGTCTACCCTGATAGAATCCAGGATTGTGTTGATCATGGCATATCTCTCTGCGGCGCTGCCCATTACCAGCACTGCCTTATTGGAGATACAGTCAATAACACTGATCTCTCTATTCTCTAACTCCTGCAAGGTTTTATCATTCGCTAACAACATTTCTCTTCCTCCGTAATCTTTTCAAATTCAAGGTCCTTCACATGGTCAAGATCTGAAAAATCTTTACCCTCACAGCTCTCAATAAAGTTCATCAGAGTCGATCTTCTGACCTTCAGCTGCCCCAGCTTCAATGCTGGAAGAAATCCTTTTTTAATCAGCTGGTACACAAAACTTGTATTTGTTCTTAATACTTTCGCTGTTTCCTTAACGGTTAATACCTCATCAACAGTTGTCATTTTTATCCCTGCCTTTCTTTCCGACTTACCATAACTTTGTCTTTAACTTCAAATCAGACACCTTCTTTTCAAGTTCTTCCTGAAAAGTAACTTTAAGTACTTCGAGATGCATCATTGTAAAATGTTCAGGCAAATTATTCAGAAAATCCTGTACTGCTTTCTTTGATTCTTCTCGAATTTCTCCATATCTTTTTAATTCCATTTTCTACTCCTCCTTTATATAAACAGAGGACATCCTTGTAAACATTCATTGATTCTGCTATAATTTTCCTAACAAATGACGAAAGGATTGATTCAATGACCACTCATGTTAACGCATATAATTTGCATCCTGATTTTCCTAATGACACTCGTGAATTTGAAATAGAAATACCTAACAAATGCCCACACTGTTCAACTGCATATTCTTTAATCCCCCGTTATTCTAGCTATTTTATTGACAATTTCAAACAAATTCGTTTATACAGCGTATTTTTCTGCCCTTCATGTGAGAATGCCTTTTTCGCAGACTACGAATGCCATGAAGAATATTTCGGCGAATATAGTAGTCATTATTACGTCCTATACCCTTCACCAAAATCTACGAAATCATTTTCTAATGCTCTTTCTTCTTTATCCCCTAAATTCGTGAAGATTTATCATCAGGCCGAAATTGCTGAAAATTCTAAATTAAAAGAGCTGTGCGGTATTGGCTATCGAAAGGCTCTTGAATTTTTAATAAAAGATTATGCTATATCTAAGCATCCTGAAGCTCAGGAAGATATAGAGAAATCTTCTCTCAGCAAATGTATTGATGATTTTATTAATGACAATAAATTTAAAACACTGGCAAAAGCAGCTACATGGTTAGGCAATGACGAAACACATTATGTAAAAAAACATGAAAATTACAATGTTCAAGATATGAAACGTTTTCTGAACGCTGCCATCGCCTTTGTTGAGTATGAGCTTACTTGTGATGAAGCTGCTGGCTTTGTGACCAATTCTTAATGATATTGTTTAAGCGCTCTGATTCCCACATAACCTGATCAGCAAGCAATGATTGATCGCTGTCTCTTTCAGCCAGGAAGTTTCCATTCATATCCCAGTACTGCGTTATTTCGCGTACTGGGTCTCCTTTTATTCCAAGACCTCTTTTTGCCTTTACTTCAATTACCTGTATTGCCCTTACACTGTTTGGACCGCTTAATCTTTGCATTCTCCTATCCCTCCCCTCTTCCAATGATGCTTGTTCTTTAAGCATTTACTTGATATAATCATCCTATCGAATATTGAAAGGGTGAACGCTTTGTTAAAATATCTTTTAATTTTGTTTATTATCGTATACATACACTCAATTATTAAGAGTTGGAGAAACCTGCAGCAAATAACTTCTTGCATTCAAACGTTGCAGGATTATTTGTTCTCCGCCACCCTAAAAGCGATAGATTTTTACGAAGAAACACTTATTAAGACGCCTGATTACAATGCTCATTTATATAAGTTGTTGGCTCAATATCCTGAAATTTCTAAATTTACAAGCTACTGCTCCCCAACACTTTCATATGGAAGCTCTGATTTAGACACCTATAATGCTTCTGCAGATATATACAATGAGCTTTTAATGCGGCGCAACTTTTTAACAAGAGATTTTAAAGCTTCCTTCAATCCCTTCAATGCTTTAAAATCCTTACTTTCTTTGCCTAGCGCTATTTTTTCAGCAATAGGTTTTAATCTCGGCAATATTTCTTCAAAAATAGTCAACATATTTGGCTGGATTATCACTTACTTCCTGGGTATGTATGCGAATGAAATAAAAGCCTTCATATCATCCCTCTTCAAGTAATCTACTTACACACAAATACATGAGCATAAACAAGCAACTGCTTTCATAATGATTAAGTTCCGTTAGAAAGAAACTTTTGATAACAGCCACGATGATAAGAGTTATTATGGCTGTTATCAATTTAAATGATTTCATCCTCCTATCCCTCCCCTCTTCCAATACATTTTTCTTCTTCTTTCTTCTCTGCACGCTTCATGTCCATAATGGCTTCCCCTTTTCCCATCAGGTAGCCCTTATCAAATTCGGACATTGATGGAAGCGCTGTTGTTAATGTTTCAAGAATCTTCTTTTCTCTCTCAGACATCATTCAATCTCTCCTTTCTGCGTTTGTGTTTGTTGATATGCCTCAATTATATGTTGATATTCCTCTTTTGTCAACACCTTTTTGTTGATTTTCCACTTTTTGTTGAATATCAACTTTTTCTATTGACATTATGTAATTCATGGCGTACAATGGCATTATGAACTTAAGGAGGTGAGAAACATGAACGAACGTCTGAAGAAATTAAGGAAGACACTTGATCTGACACAGCAAGAATTTGCTGATAGATTAGGAATATCACGCGGCAACATAGGATCATATGAAGTCGGGAAAAGTGCATTAAGCGATGCAGTCATCTCTCTGATCTGCCGCGAATTCAACGTCAACGAAGACTGGCTCCGAACCGGCGAAGGTGAAATGTTCATCCAGATGACCAGAGATGAAGAGATAGCAGCATTCGTTGCCAAAGCATTGCGAACAGAGGAAGACTCTTTTAAAAAGAGATTCATTGCTATGTTAAGCGCGCTGGATGAGTCAGACTGGGAATCCCTTGAAAAAATTGCTCTCTTATTGGTAGACAAAAAGGAGCAGGACAAACCTACTCCTTAATCAATGGAATCACATGAGATTCCGAACGAAAGAAAGAATAAGATTCAGTTGTCGTTCGTTCATTTGTTTTAGAATTTCCACAATTTTTTCAAAAGTGCTGATGTTTTTCATATGTATACGCCCCTCTTTCCTTCGTTCGAATGTATGTTCTGATATCATGATAACATATTCTGTATCATTGTCAAGAACATTCGTTCGTATATTGAATATTAATGGTTACACTATTATTATCCTACTTTTTGGAGAGAAATGGGTTGTATCCGGGCAATCGTCCGAGATCTCGGACACTTTTTGAAGCAACTGTACTGTTCTGCGGTTATTTGTATGGAGAATCAAACAGATCGGTAATCCTGTAAAAGAATGCGCACAGCTATCATCTCCTTTGCTGATAGCCTGCCCATTTGACATTTAGACTATTCGGTGACAGATTGGTGACAGGTTGTGACAGATTTCAAAAAAAAGCTGTCACCAAAAAACCCAGTGTTTATGCGGCTTCCAGCGAAGCGTGACAGATGTGACAGCTTTTTTCAACTCCTAGAGATTTTTTCAAAATCTCAAAAAATTAAATGAACTTAAAAAAACCTGTCACATCTGTCACCGATAGTAAAAAAGCCAGTATTTATGCGGCTTTGCGCGTGACAGCTTTAAAATAAAAACTGTCACCAAACTGTCACCAAGCTGTCACCAACAGCAAGGTTCGTTAGAATTGTTAATGAGGTTTGATTATTCGGTGGCAGGTTGTGGCAGATTTCAGAAAAAAACTGCCACGCTGGAACCCAAGTATTTATGCGGCTTTCAGCAAAGTGTGGCAGATGTGGCAGCTTTTTTTAACTCCTAAAGATTTTTTGAAAATCTCAAAAAGTAAAATAAACTTCAAAAAAACTGCCACAGCTGCCACGGTATCAAAAAAGTTCAGTATTTATGCGGGTTTAGGCGTGGCAGATGCTTCAACAAAACCTGCCACAAAGCTGCCACCAACCTGCCACAATTAATAAGTCATTCGGGATCGTTCTGGCAGCCATCGAACCGAGAAGAAAGTTTTGATTATTCGATGACAGTTTTATGACAGAAAATGACAGTTTTAAAATGAAAACTGTCATCAAGAAAACCCAGTGTTTATGCGGGTTTGCGGGTAGCTATGACAGAAATGACAGTTTTTTTCAAGTTCTAAAGATTTTTAGAAAATCTCAAAAAAATAAACTAACTTCAAAAAAACTGTCATTTCTGTCATCAGAGTAAAAAAGCCAGTATTCATGCGGCTTTGACGATGACACTTTCAAAATAAAAACTGTCACCAAGTTGTCACTATTAATAAAAAGGGGATATGATCTATGAATAAGAAAATCACAACTGCTATGGTCATTGTAGCTATGTCCATGTCAATCATGGCATGCGGTGGAACGCAAAAAGAAACATCTGCTCCAGCAGAAACTCAGGCTCAGACATCTATTGCGATAGAAAGTGCTGCATCTACTGAAGCACCTGAAACTGCAGCCGAATCAGAAACACCTGCAGAAGTTGGATACTATACCATCTACTCTTCTCAGTCCGGATCTGATGAAGCAATTGTAAAAGAAACACTTGAGAGCATGGGAGTAACTGCAGATAATACAAACCTGACATTAGATGCAGACGGAACTGTAACGATGATGAATGTCGGTGAAAAATTAACCGGCACATGGGGCGATGGCAAGATGTCTGTAGAAGGCACTGACTATACATACAGCCTTGAAGACAATATGTTCACATTAAAATCCGGTGATGTCACATTCGTCTTTGAAAAAGCCGGCAGCGAAGCAGCTTCCGCTGATACCGGCAAAGATTTGCCAGATGGAGATTATTCAGACATGGGTGCCGGCACAATGTACCTGAACACTGCAGGCGGTACATCCGAAAACGGAAACATCCCTGTATTGTTCGAATCATCTGACATCGTAACAGATCAGATGGATGTCAACACAAGTGACTTCGATAATACAAAGTTGTCCTACATCTACATTGACGGCATGCTGAACACTAAAGAACAGTTGGGAGACGCTCAGTGCGGCATCACCCTTGAAAAAGATGCCTTAGCAGAAGGCACACATAAAGTCGAAGTTGTCCAGTACGACACCAACGAACCCGACGGTACAATGGTAACATACAAAACAGCATCTTACGAAATCCAGTACAAATAAACGCTTGTCTACTTTACAAACTATTTTTATTCACAAGAAAGAGAAATACTATGGGAAGAACACTAACAACGCAAGAATTAATCAAACACAAAAATCAAGCGTTATCTAAAATTGATAATTATCTTACCAAGCTTGCAACGGATCCCAATACGAAAATTCAAAGCAAAGCTGACAAATTAAGCTATTGGATAAAAGATTGGACCAAATTTCTTGAATATGAGCAAAATTTCAATGCATCAAGTTTGAGAAGATACAAGCGCGGGGAAATTGTGAAAGTACATTTAGGCTACAACGTTGGAAGCGAAGAAGGCGGTTTACATTATTGTGTAGTTGTAGAAAAGGATAACTCCAGGAACTCTCCTGTCCTTACAGTCGTTCCTCTCACTTCTATCAAAAAGAAAACCGATCTGGAACATCTCCGACCAGGTGAAATTGATTTGGGTAATGAACTTTTTACAAATTTAAATTCTAAAATTTCTTTTACTCAGAAAAAAATCGAATCAGAATTGGAGGAATTAGCGAAATCGTTAGATACACTTGCCGATGATGCGCCACTAGAAGAATTTAACAAGCTCCACAGTAAGGTTAATAAATTAAAAAAAGAAGCTGATATGTTTGGTCGCATGAAGGATGAAGTGTCTAAGATGAAAATGGGCAGTATTGCTCTGGTCAAACAAATTCGTACTATCAGCAAAATTCGAATTTATGACCCCAAAACCAATTTTGACATTTTAAGCAATGTCAAACTATCTAATGAAAAACTTGATTTGATTGATAACGAAGTGATTAAAAATTTTACTGGACGTAAAAATGTCTAATTTTGTCAAGCTAAATTTGATTAAATCTGTACATTTTTTATTGACAAATGCATATAATGAGGTTATAATTAAGTACGCTAAAACACAGCCGTTAACCGGCAGTATAGAAGACACAGCTCCCAGACAACTGGCGAGCACTAATTAAAAGCCTCGTAGAAATACGGGGCTTTTTTCGTTTAATAAAACAAAATAGCAAAACCGCCCAGTGTTACCAGCACCGAACGGTTTTACCTAGATTTCTTGTACAAGCCGGAGCTTGTGACACAATACATCCTAGACAAATGTATTGTATCACAAAAATCCGGCACCGTACAGGTGTATTTTTTATACCTTTTTTAGGCTCGACATCGAGCCGGATTGGAGTGATATTATGGCAAAGATAAACGTTACAAAACGTGGTAAATTCTATCAGTATCGATTTCAGTTAGCTTCCCAGAATGGGCAGCGTAAATGGTTTTCAAAAAGTGGATTTAAGACCAAGAAAGAAGCGGAAGCTGCCGGCATCAAAGCCCTGGCACAATACAACGAAACAGGATTGACTTTTAAACCTTCAGAAATATCTGTTTCTGATTATTTTAATATCTGGTTGAATAGTTATTGCAAAACACATTGCAAAGAAACCACTATCTATTCATACCGGAAGAAAATAGACAAGATGATCATCCCGGAACTCGGTAAGTATAAATTAAAAGCGCTCTCTCATCCAGTTCTGCAGAAATTCATGGATGACAAATTCAATGAGGGATACAGCCGGAATTCCCTGGCTGTCCTCAAAGGTATCCTGTCTGGAGCCTTAAAAGAAGCAGTAAAAGACGGATACATCAGCCAATCACCTATGATCTATGTTGATATCCAAAGTGACCGTATAAAGCCAAAAGTCCCGACAAGAAAGAAACCCAAAGAACTTGTTACCCCGGAACAATGGCAGGCGATTATAGAGCGATTTCCAGAAAGCCAGCCAGCGCATATCCCTCTGATGCTTGCTTATCACTGCGGCCTCAGGCTCGGCGAAGTCTTCGGTCTGATGTGGGAAGACATCGACTTTGAAGCTAAAACATTGTCTGTCAATCGCCAGGTGCAGATGAGCAATACTTCAAAGCAATGGACCTTCACAGATCCAAAGTACAATTCATTCCGGACAATTGACATTGATGATGCCATCGTCAACCTGCTCCGGCGTGAACGAGCCCATCAGAACAAAGCCAGATTATATTATGCCGAATACTATACACAGCTCTGCGTGTCCGGATACGTCCCTGATCAATCCGATCATTTGTACAATAGCGGCTCACTCGGCACAGACGGTACTCCTGTCCATATGATCATGGCCCGTGAAAACGGCACATTTATCCAGCCAAGAATCATGCAGCATGTCGGCAGAGTCATCCACGGCAAGGCCGGCAAAGAATGCCCTTGCATTTCTGAGAACTGGGATTTTCATTCTCTCAGGCATACCCATGCAACAATGCTGTTGGATGCCGGCGTTCCTCTACCTGCTATTCAGTACCGGCTCGGCCACACTCATATCAATATGACTGAACATTATACAAACCATGTCACAGACAATATGCGAGATAATATCAGGAAAGCAATCAGCAGTCTTTAAAAGAAAAAATCTCCCGGACACCTTGACGGAATCCGGGAGATTTTTTATGCACACGTGCACACA